>JBJMGO010000288.1:0-4266 GCA_045807825.1 Pyrinomonadaceae bacterium
ACGAACTGCACAGCCCAGCGTCCGGGCTCGTCGATCATCAGGTGCGTATCGATCTTGAGGTCCGTCGCCTTACGGATAGATCTCACCACTGGTAGCCCGATCGTGATATTCGGCACAAAGTGCCCGTCCATCACGTCGACGTGCAGCATCTTTGCGCCGCCGCTTTTTACCGCATCGATCGCCTCTGCCAGCCGAGTAAAATCGGCCGAAAGTATCGACGGGGCTATTTCAAACATTTCTTCGTATTTTGT
The DNA here is from genome assembly GCA_045807825.1 of Pyrinomonadaceae bacterium. Taxonomy (GTDB): domain Bacteria; phylum Acidobacteriota; class Blastocatellia; order Pyrinomonadales; family Pyrinomonadaceae; genus OLB17. Next base: position 252 of record JBJMGO010000288.1, read on the forward strand.
TGCAGAACCTAGGTTTGCGGTTGTACTTAAGGCTTCTTGAGCTTTGAATCGACCGTCTTGCCCTCGGGTTTTTTTAGATTCGCCGCCGGCGAAGATGATGGTTTCGCCTTTTCCGTTGAATTAGTAGCCGGCTTCTCACCCTTATTAGAATTGGTTGTCTCGGGCCCGGTCGTCGTTTCCGGCGTTGCCGCGTTCACGTCACGGGTCGTATCGGGCTTTTTCTTGGCTGTATTCGCGTTTTTCGGTTTTTTCGGCTTGTCGGTGATCATCTCCTCGATCTTGTCCGAATCGTCTTGGTCACCGCCTTTCACCGTGGGTGGAGGAGGAGTCGCTCCATTTTCAGGGCCGCGACTGGTTACAACGAGGATCATTTGGCCGGTTTTGACCGTGTCACCCGGCTTTGGCAGCTCCTCAATGACGGTGCCAGGAGCTTCCTGAGAAGCTCTGTCAGCTCGCTTCTTGATCTTTAAACCCAGCGAAGCTAATTCCTTATCCGCCTGGCCGTGGTATTTGCCGGTGATGTCGGGTACCTGTACCTCTTTGCCGTGGAGCGACATATAAACGACTCCGGCCAAACCCGTAAAGAAAGCCACGGCGAGCACACCAAGTGCGATCAGTTTACCGATAGCCGAAAATCCTTTTGTTGCGATGCTCACCTAAGTAGCTCCCGATCAATGCGTAAGTCTAGCACTATTGCCCCAAAACTTGAACGCTCTAGACCCTTTGAAATGCGGCGATAAAGAAGCCGTCCATATCGTCCCTGTGCGGCCATGTCCTGGCGAAACCGGCTTCAGTAATGAAGCTCGCCGGTACACGAGGCTTGACCGCCAAAAATCCGCTGTTTTGCTCAAGGAACCAGCCGGCCACGTCCTCACCTTCTTCCGATTCCAACGAGCACGTGGAGTAGATCAACAGTCCGCCCTTCTTGACCGCCTTTGATGCCTCCACTCGGATCCGCCGTTGTTTATTAGATAGCTCCTCAATGTCGCTAGGCGCGAGCGAGTACCGTATCTCAGGATTGTGCCTGACCGTACCCGTTCCTGAGCAAGGCGCATCTATGAGAACTACATCGAAAGCCGCCTCCTCGAATGGCAGAGCGGTCTGCGCGTCATATCGCACAACCTGTACGTCGACACCCTGCCTGCGGCAATTGTCACGCAGCAACTCAACGCGAGGCTGATACAGATCACCCGCGACTGCGAGTTCGGGATTAGTGTTAGCAGCGACAAGACCCGTCTTTCCGCCCGGAGCGGCGCATACGTCCAGAAATCTGCCTCCCTTCGGCACCTCTGCGGCCTGTGCCACCATCTGAGACGCCTCGTCCTGAAGGTAGATCTTTCCGTCAACGGCGAGCTTTCGCACCAACGGCGTCGAACGATCAAGCAAATAGCAGCCGTCCACCCAGTTCGACGGCGTTGCCGACGCCCTCAGTTCCGCAACGTTGGCATCGGCGGCTCCAATAATTCGAAATGCGGTCTTCGCAGCCTCATTATTGCTCACCGCGAGCTGATATGCGGCATCGGCTCCGAGCTGTGATGCCCATTTCGCAAGCAGCCATTTTGGATGAGAGGCTTCTATCGAAATGCGGTCGAGCTCATCGGTATATGTAAATTCCAAGGGCTGGCGGGATGCACGCCGCAGGAGTGCGTTGACAAATCCTGTCGCGGATCGCTTTTTGGCGCGTTTTACGAGCTCAACGCTCTCGTTTATCGCTGCGCGTACGGGAATTTTGGAGAGAACGAGGAGCTGATAAAGACCCAAGCGGAGAGCGATCCGAACCTCAATATCCAGTTTTCGTCCCTCTGCCAACTCGTCGATACCGCGATCGAGCTTTAACAGGCGGCGGAGCGTGCCAAGGACAAGCTCGTGGCAGAGAGCGCGGTCTTCCTGCGAAAGCGCCTCCTCATAAATGGGTAGCAGAACAGACGAGAATGCCCGCTCCCGTTCAATGCGGAGCAGGATGTCAAAAGCCGCGGAACGTGCGGGTGAGACGCTCATCCGAGGACCGTTCCGACCTTGAGGTTGGCACCGTTGAGATAATCACGCACGTTCATCCGCCGCTTCCCCTCAGGCTGCAGCTCGACCACGCGAAGGATGCCGTGGCCTGTGGCGATGGCCAACTCATCACCGTGTGCGATGACGATCTCACGCGATTTTCCGGCTCCTTCGACTGCTGACGCTCCCCAGATAGTAAGCCTGGAGCCGTGAACAAAGGTAAATGAAGTAGGGAATGGCTGAAAGCCACGAACCCGATTCGCGATCTCAGATGCCGGTAGTGACCAATCGATAGCACCATACTCTTTCTTCAGGATCGGCGCGAAAGTCGCCGCCGAATCATCCTGTGGCATCGGCGTGATGGTATCAAGTGATGAAAGGGTCTCAGCCAAAAGCTCCGCACCCATGCCGGCAAGCCGTTCCATCAGGTAAATCGAATTCTCCTCCGCACCGATCTGAGTAGCACGCTGCAGGAGAACATCGCCTGTGTCCAACCCGGCGTCCATCTGCATCGTGGTCACACCAGTCTCCGTTTCCCCATTTGCGACCGCCCAACTCACCGGGGCCGCCCCGCGATATTTGGGCAGCAGCGAGAAATGCACATTGATCGCACCTTGGGGAAATGCCGATAACCACCGATCCGGCAGGATGCGACCATACGCCACGACGATTGCCGCGTCGGCATCGAGAGAGCGAAATTCCTCAAACGCTTCGTCAGTTTTGATCTTGAGCGGCTGCCGCACCTCGATCCCATTGCTCGCAGCAAGCTGCTTCACAGGCGACGCCGCGAGTTTTTGCCCACGACCAGAAGGGCGATCCGGCTGCGTGTAAACCGCTCCGATCTTATGGCCGTGCGTAATCAACAGCTCGAGCGTCGGCACAGCCGCCTGCGGGGTACCCATAAAGACGAGATTCATTTGAGCGCGCTACTTTGCAAAACCGTCACGGCGTAAATGGTTCTATCGAACCCATGAAGATGAACACAATGAAGATGTTATCAATAATCGATCACATTCATCCCGCGAGCGTAATTTGCTCTTAAGCGAGGACTGCAACGGGTCCGCCGAACGAACTCCACGGAGAAAGAAGTTTGCACTCCTGACAACGTTTGCTACTATCGATAATTGCCCTGAGCACTCCCAGCGGTCGAATGCGACCGTACTAAATCGCATTCAAGGCTTCCTACCGACGGCCCTGCCCGAGCCGTGGTGCAGCGGGATATTCCCTGATGATCCCGAGAGGTATGGCTTTGTCCGCAAATTGGATCCGCTCTGCGTCATTTCAGCAGCGTCACTGGCTGCTGCGCTACGGTCTTGCTGTCCTTGTCCACCTCCTGGTCGTGGGTTGGATAATCCTGGACCACCGTCTTGGGATCGATCTAAACCTCACTATTCCGATCGTCCTGGGTCTTGTCGCGGTGGTGTGGTGGGCTGGTCGTGGTCCCGGCCTTTTTCTTTGCTTCCTCTATCAGGCGACTACCGCCGCCCTGAGCTCAATTCCGCCCGGATCAAGTGTGGCCAAGGCTTGGTTTGGTTATATCAGCGTACTTTTCTTTTGGATATTCCTCACGATGGTCATCAGTCGTCTCCAACGTGCCGGACAGACGTTGAGCGCCCAGCGTGACCTTCTGCAGGTAACCCTATCTAGCATCGGCGACGGTGTAATTACTACGGATACGCAAGGGAATGTGACCTTCATGAATGGTGTAGCGGAGGAGATGACCGGCTACCCCCTGCGTGAAGCACGCGGTGAGCCGCTCGGCACCGTCATAAAAATAATCAACGAGACAACTCGTCAGGAAGTGATCAATCCGGTGCAAACGGTGTTGGAGACCGGCCAAACGGTGGGACTCGCAAACCATTCACTTCTCGTCTCACGAGACGGGAAGCAAACTCCCATAGAAGACAGCGCCGCACCCATCCGAGATGGCGAGGCGGTTAGAGGCGTCGTTCTCGTCTTTTCGGATGTCACCGAACGCAAACTCGCTGAGCGTGCCCGCCGCGAGACCGAGATAATGCAC
>JBJMGO010000289.1:0-8851 GCA_045807825.1 Pyrinomonadaceae bacterium
CACCTCAGCGACCGCGAGATACAAAGGATGCTCTCACGCGGCACTTCCCTTGACGCGGTGTGCGAGGACGTAAAAAAGATCGTTTTTGACCGCGGTGCCGAGGACAATTTTACTGCCGTACTCGTCCGGGTGGGCGAGCACATCGCTCTACCTGCAAGCCCCTCAACTGACGAGATGCCGGGCCTCGTCACCCTTGAGGTAGAGGAGTCGACCGTCGCAGCCGCCCGCGCCGCATCACCGTTTGACTCAAAAGCGGACAATGATGATCTCCTGGAGCTTGAGACCGGCGAGCTCCACAGGCCTCTCGTCAGCAACAACAGCATCGTCCACCCCGCTCCTCCTGAACCGACGATAGATAGCTCGGGCGATCGAACGATAGAGATCGATCCACCGGCCGTGGACGAGGCCGTCACCGCTCCGGGCAGCTTCTCAACACTTGGCGTATCCAGCGACCAGCCGACAGAAAAGGAACGGAGCAGCTTTGGCATCGGAGGTCTGCTGGTCGGACTAGTACTCGGTGCTTTGATAGGAGTGGGCATCTACTACTTCGTCCTCCAGCCAAAGGCTGCCGAGCAGCCGCAGACAGGGCCGATCTCACAAATGCGAACCGCGAACATTCCGCTGAGTGCTTTTGAGGAGAACCGCCGCAATGTTGATCGCGACCCCGCTGCCTGGGTTTCAAGATTTGGGACCAATCCGCAGGACTGTGAAGACTACTATCTACTCGGTCGGGCTTATTTCGTGATCGGTGACTTTGATAAGGCACGCGCAGCCTTTGAGCGGTCGCGCGAGCTACTCGCGGAGGAGGACCCGGTGAATCAAAAGACGATCGCCGCGGATATAGCTACGTCCCTCGTGGCGATCACGGGGACAACCTCGCAAACGATGATGAAAAAGGAATTGGATATCATCAGGCAACCTGCAAACTCCAACTCTTCTACGAACACGTCCAATACAGCGCCAAACGCCAACGCCAATTCAGCTAACGCCCGCTAGCCGACGCCTGGCCTCAAACAAGATAATTCCCGCCGAGACGGCTAGATTCAAACTCTCCACTTCTGAAGCCATCGGTATGCGTACGCTCTCATCGAGGAGTGACGTCTCCTCGTCAGTGAGCCCGTGAGCCTCGGAGCCAAACACAAGCAGCCGCGGCCGCGACCAATCTGCGTCGTGATAGCTGACCTTGCCGTCGAGCACGGCACCGGTAACGATCACGCGATTCCCCCGAGCGACGGCGACCGCATCGGCGATCGTAGCTCCCTCCGTGATCGCCAGCCTGAATGCCGATCCCATCGACGCCCGCAACGCTTTTGGACCGTAAGGGTCCGAAGAGCCCTTAGATAAAATCACGTTACCCACACCCGCAGCCTCTGCAGTACGTAGGATCGCGCCGAGATTTAATGGATTGTTGATCTCGCTGAGGAACAACGTTATGGCCAATTCGGCCTTGATCGCATCCTTTCGCTTCGGTCGCTCGGCGACAAGAATGATCCCCTGCGGCGAGTCCGTGTCCGCGACGGTTTTGAATACCTTCTCCGGCATCCTGAATGTCGGCGCATCTATGGCTCCCAAAAGCTCCGGGCCCTCAAATCCCTCGCTCAAAAAGCACTCGGTGATCTTCAGCCCCGAACGCACCGCCTCCTCCGCGAGCCGCCTGCCCTCTATGAAGATGCGAAACTTGTCCCTCCCATCCCGCACTCGCCGTGCAGCCATCAGACGCCCGTTGTCCCGGCTAGTGATCAGTTGCTCAACCATTCTTTAACCACGAAATACACGAAAAACACTAAATGAAAGTGACCGTACCTGCAAACGAGACCTAGCAGCCGAGAAGATCGATCCCAGATGCGCCGAAAAGATGGTTAAGGTGCCTCGCCTGCTTCTCTTTCGTCTCTTTCGCGTATTTCGCGGTCAAATCTCCCCGCGCTAAACTTATCCGCAGTGCAACCCGAATCAAAGATCAAATCGCGTATCGATCTCCTTAAGGATCGCTCTGCCGCAGCTGAGGAAGGCGGCGGTGTCAAACGCCTCGACAAGCAGCGTTCCTCAGGCAAGATGACCGCTCGCGAGAGGATCGACTTCTTTCTTGACGAAGGGTCCTTTGAGGAATTCGACAAGTTTGTCGTCCACCGCTCACAGGACTTTGGTCTCGAGAATGAACTGTATCCCGGCGACGGTGTCGTCACCGGTCACGGTCTTGTGGACGGACGTGAGGTCTTTATATTTGCACAGGATTTTACAGTATTTGGCGGCTCGCTCTCTGAGACTCACGCAGAGAAGATCTGCAAGATCATGGACCTCGCGATGAAGGTCGGTGCACCCGTGATCGGGCTCAACGACTCAGGCGGTGCACGCATTCAGGAGGGTGTCGTAAGTCTCGGTGGGTACGCTGACATCTTTTTACGAAATACGCTCGCGAGTGGTGTTGTGCCACAGATCAGCTGCATTCTCGGCCCGTGCGCGGGTGGTGCGGTTTACAGTCCGGCGATCACCGACTTCAACATCATGGTGAAGGACACGTCCTACATGTTCATCACCGGCCCCGACGTGATCAAGACTGTAACGCACGAGGACGTGACCAAGGACGAACTCGGCGGTGCGATGACGCACAATACCAAGTCGGGCGTCGCACACTTTGCAGCCGACTCGGACGAGCACGCACTGCGTCTCACCCGTGAGCTGCTGTCGTTCATTCCGTCCAACAACATGGACGATCCACCGTTTGTTGCCACGAGCGACTCATCAGATCGTGCAGATGAGGCTCTCAACTCGATGGTTCCCGAGTCGTCCAACCAGCCATACGACATTCGCGACATCGTGCACAACGTAGTGGATGAAAACTACTTTTTTGAGGTCCAGGAACATTTTGCTCCAAATATCGTTACCGGTTTTGCGAGGCTCGGCGGTCAGAGCGTTGGGATCGTGGCAAATCAGCCGGCGTTCCTTGCGGGCGTTCTCGACATCGATGCTTCGATAAAGGCTGCAAGGTTCGTCCGATTTTGCGACTGCTTTAACATTCCGCTGATCACATTCGAGGACGTGCCGGGATTCCTTCCCGGCGTTGGACAGGAGCATCACGGCATTATTCGCAACGGTGCAAAGCTGCTCTACGCATTTGCCGAGGCGACGGTGCCAAAGATCACCGTCATCACCCGCAAAGCCTATGGCGGCGCGTACTGCGTGATGGCATCAAAGCACATTCGCACCGATATCAACTTCGCCTATCCAACTGCCGAGATCGCGGTCATGGGTGCCGAGGGCGCTGTCGGCGTGCTCTTTCGTCGTGAGCTCGCCGAGCACGACGACAACTACCGCAAAGCAAAGGTCGCCGAGTTTGAAGACAAATTCGCCAATCCCTACATCGCCGCCGAACGCGGCTTTATCGACGAGGTCATCGAGCCAAAATTCACACGTCCAAAACTGATCCGTGCGCTGTCGCTGCTAAAGAACAAACGGGACACGAATCCACCTAAGAAGCACGGCAACATTCCGCTATAGTGGCTGATCCAAAATTCTCCGTCATCATTCCGGCTTACAACGAGGAGGCCTATCTGCCGCGACTCTTGGACTCGATCGACGCGGCGAGGGAGAATTACGCTCGCGGTGCCGACGCCGTCGAGGTGATCGTGGCGAATAACGCGTCGACTGACCAGACGGCCGAGATCGCCGAGTCACGCGGCTGCCGTGTCGCCTTCGTTACCAAGCGGACCATTGCGGCATCTCGCAACGGCGGAGCCGCCATCGCGACTGGCGAGATCCTGTGCTTCATCGACGCCGACTCGGCGATACATCCCGACAGCTTTAATGCGATCGAGGCGGCCTTCGCAGACGGTCATTACATTGCCGGAGCGACAGGCATCTATCCCGAACGTTGGTCTCTGGGCCTCCTTGTGACCTTTCTTGTTGCGGTGCCAGTGGTGTTGCTGACGGGAATGGACACCGGCCTCGTCTTTTGCCGCCGTCAGGACTTTGAAAAGATCGACGGCTATGACGAAGCCCTACTCTACGCCGAGGATGTGAAGTTCCTCTGGACCTTGCGCAAGCTCGGGCGTCAGCGTGGACAGACTCTTGTCCGGCTGCCGCAGGTGAAGGCGCTCGGCTCGACGCGAAAATTCGACCAGCTCGGCGACTGGCATTACTTCGCACTCGCGTTAAAGGGCCTCTGGGCCGTGCTCACCGGAGACGACGCAAGCCGCGAGACGGCCGAGCGATACTGGTACAAACCGCAAAGATAATGACGGCAATCTCACGTCCGACATTCGCTACCATCGATCTCGACGCACTTGCTCACAATCTGCGCGAGACGAGGAATTTTGTCGGCACCGATCTCAAGTACATGGCAGTCGTGAAGGCCGACGCCTACGGTCACGGTGCCGTCGAGTGCGCTCTCCGGCTGCAACACGAAGGCGTGGATTGGTTTGGCGTCGCCATTCCGGAGGAGGGCTGCGAGTTGCGCGAGGCTGGCATCACCAAACCCATCTTGTGCCTCGGTTCCCTCTTCCCTGGCCAGGAGGAATTGGTCGTCGAGCACGATCTGACGCCTGTCATCTTCGACATCGAGGTCGCCGACGCGTTGTCGCAGTATCTCGGCAGCCGGACCTACGACATTCACGTCAAGATCGATACCGGAATGGGCAGACTCGGTGTGCGGTGGCCGGAGGCTCGCAAATTTGCCCACGAACTAAAGCGTTTCACAAATCTGAACGTGACCGGCATCATGAGCCACTTCGCATCCGCGGACGATCCCGAGCAGGATCAATTTACCGCCGCGCAGATCGAGCGATTCGAAGAAGCCGTGCGCATTTTTGAAGAAGAAGGTTTCTCTCCGCAGATCGTCGACATCGCGAACTCACCAGGGTCCATTAGGCGCCCAGACTCTCGGCATGGGCTGGTACGTCTCGGCGGTGCGTTGTTCGGGCTGCTGGACGACATCGTACCGGCTACCGCGGACCAGCCGGAACTCAAACCGGTTCTCTCGCTCGTATCCCGGATCGCATTCATCAAAGATGTGCCTGCCGGTGTGGGAATTGGCTACGGACAGACGTTTCACACCTCACGCAACTCCCGGATCGCTCTCGTGCCGATCGGTTATGCCGACGGCTACCCCCGCGGCGAGTCGAACAGCCAAAATGCCATCATCAATGGCTGCCTCGTTCCCGTCGTCGGCCGCGTGTCGATGGACTGGACGATCCTCGACATCACAGATTGTGACGCCAAGAAAGGTGACGAGGTCACCTTCATCGGCCGCGGCGGTGAACACGAGATCCGTGCCTCAGCTCTTGCTCGAGAGATCGGCACCATCGGCTACGAAATAACCTGCGGCATCAGTCCTCGCGTCCCTCGAATATTTGTCTAATGCATCGACGTTTTGGCCCTAAAAGAACGGCAGCCCCAAAAGGCTGCCGTTTCTAGTTTGAATGGTGCCTCGATCTACGGCATGGCCGTGAGGTCGAGGCCTGTGAGTTGGTCTGTGACTGAGACGACTCGTGGGCTAAAGGTGTAGCCGCGTGAGGTCGCATTCAGCATGAATGTGCCGCCCGACTGTACCGCGTCGAAGTGGTAGTAGCCGAAGGCGTTGCTTGTAGCGGAGATCGCGTGACCCGTGCCATCGTCGAGCGTGACGCGGACGCCGCGAAGTGCGATGCCGTCTGCCGTGAGCACGCGACCCGAGACGCCGACCATTGCGGCCGTTGTGCCAAGCGGCTCACCGGCAGTCCAGTTCGCGTTGAACGACGATGCACCGGCGACAAAGATCGTCTTCGCGGTGTTGTCGACGCATGGACTGCCTGCGCCCGGACACGGTGCACCATTCGGGAACGACTGCACCTGATTGACAGGCACGACACGCAGCTCGCGGTAGTTCGCCACTGTGCCCGGTGTGGCAGTCGCGTGGTAGAAGAACTTCATATCCGCAGTGATCCCGCCGGGCGAGGTTGTCGTCCAGAACCTCTGCAGCGTCGTGCCCGCACCCGTAGGAGCAGGATTGCCGTCAAAGTTCTGGATGGTCAGGCTGCCGCCAGACGTGACCGTCGGCGTCACCTGCACCTCGAACATCCCCGCCGCCGTTCCCACAGGATATGTGAACACCGTCGGTGACGGAGCATCGGGGGCGGCATTCGGATCGACCGCACCTTCAGGACCCTCGGTCAGCAGCCCGTTGAGGAAGTCCTTCTTCAACGCACACTGTACCCAGCCTGTCGTGAAGGTGATCGTCCCGCCATTGCCGATCTCCAGCATGCCTGTGCCGACGACACTTGCCGCCCCGAGAGAGACGGCGGTGTTTGCCTTAACGACGGCTGGCGTTGTGATGGTCAGATTCTTCGGGCTTGCTGTCGCCATGAAGAGGTTGTTGACCAGGACCGTGCCTGCCGTGACGGCCGGTGCATTCGCACCGCCGCCTGTGACGATGGCGATGTTCTGCCCGTTCAACGTGTCCGGAAGCGTGTTGTTGCTCCAGTTTGTCGCCACGCCGAAGGCCGTCGAGGTCGTGCCCGTCCAGATGCCGACTATGTTGTCGGAGTCTGTCGCGGCAGTGTTGTTGGCAGCGTTGAGGTCGGGGCCATTGGCAGCCGCTGGTGTCTCCGCGATCGCGGCACTTGCGAGATCCACCTTTGTGGCCGTTGCCAACGGGAGCTGCGGGACATCGAGTGCCAGCGTCGTAACACCGCCGGTCGTTGTATTCGCCACAACCTGAGCGGCGGTCAAAGAGAATGTACACGTTCCGGCCGCACAGGTCCATCCCGTGGTGCTGGCGCCTGAGTTGAATGTCGTCGTCGCAGGCTGCGGCACACTGATAGTCGCACCTGCAGCATCCTGCAGGTTGTTTGCCACGCTTCCAAGACCATTCCCGTACGTGAACGTGTAAGTATTCGTCAAACCCGGCTGCGTAGTCGCCGCTCCGTCCGTTACCGCCACCGACAGATCAGGTGCGGCATCAAGAGCGAAGGATGACGAGCCGGTCTGTGTGCCCGAGGGACTCATGTTAGCCGTCGCCGTGTTGTCGATCGTATTCAGCCCGTTCGCAAAGCCCGTGCCCGCGGGTGGTGCGTTCAATGTCGCCCGGTACTTGACCGTGATCGACGAACCGGCCGGAATGGTAAATCCGCTTCCTCCGCCGTTCACCACGATCCCGACCGATGAAGGCGTATTCGGCAGCGTTCCGCCGCCGTCCTGCGCGTACACCGTCGGCTCCATCGAACTCGTCAGCTTGTTGTACAGCTCGGCGATCAGTGATGGCTTGTCTTCAGTGCTGACACTGTTCACTGTTCGCTGCTCGCCGCTCACCACTTCCACCGTCGGCAGATAACCGAGGGAGTTGGCAACAGGCTCGGCCAGCGCGATCTCGGCACGGTTGTAGCCAAGCTCATTAACGACCGGTCTAGTCAGCACATCCGCGGAGGCAGACACTACGGTGGTTCCGTCGCCGGGTTCGGCAAGCGGCGCGACCACCGGTGGCAGCGTGGGCACGGTGTTGACGAGAGTGAATGTGCCGCTGGGCGAGACGGTCGGCGGCCCCGTGGGATTGTCCGCTTGTATGACGCCGGAAACGGTGGCGGCGGCAGATCCGTTCCTCGACACGTTGACGACAGCGGTGAACGCCTGGCTCAGCGAGACGTCGCTGAAATTGGCAGGGTCGCCCGCGGCGAAATTGTTCTGCTTGGCGCTTTCGCCGGCGTTCGACGAACCGACGACGAGGTTGACGATGTGATCGTCGCCGCTCGTTGCGCCGATGTCCACGTACAAGCCCGCAAAGCCGAAGCTGCCTGGCGTGTCGGTGGTATTGCCGAAGACCGACGTGTTCATGACGCCCTTGGCCGGGCCGTTGGGGCCGTGCATGGCGTCGCCAGCCAAAATTGCGATGCCGGCCTCATTATATTGATGTACCTGGTTGTTGCTGATCAAGGTCGTCAGAGTGCCGGTGCCCGTCTGCCATGCTCGTATGCCGTCGCCCTGGGTCGATCCGGACAGCGAAGTGGCCGCAACGCCGATCGTGTTGGCGTTGATCGTGCCTACCCAGGCGCCGTGGCCGTTCCCCTTGCCGACGAGGATGGCGGTACCTACCGAACCGGTGACCGTGTTGTGGGAGATGTCGTAGGTGACATTCGAGCCGAAGCCCGCGGCGTCGCCGGAGATCTTGATCCCGTTGGCGCCCGAGGAGGCGTTGACGTTGTTGTTGCTGACGTTGTTGTTGCGGAAGACGACGTCCATTGTGGAATTCTGGTTGGCGATCGCCTGTAATCCGGAGCCGATATAGTTTGTGACGGTCGAGTTGGTGACGGTGATGTTGGCAGTGGCGGCGACAGAGTTGTTGACCGCGAAGTCGAGAGCACTGGTGCCGGTGCTGCCGATCTTGCCAAAGATCACAGTGTCCATCGTAAGGCGGTTGAGCGTGCCACTCGCATTGTGAACGGTCAGGTCGGCAGCGAAGCTGGTCCCGGCAGCATCGCCAAGTGTCGAGTTGGTGATCGAGGAGCTGCCGAGCAGGTTGTCGAAACGAACCGCACCCTCCTCCGATCCGCCGGCGCTGCTGGTACCATTGGTGCCATTGATGATCGTGTGGTCGAGCGTGAAATTAGTGACGTTCGTTCCCTTGATCCCGTCATTCTGGAAACCGTTTAGCTGCATCCATGACAGCGAAACGCTGCTCGTGCCATTCAGAAATATGCCCGTTCCCTGGGTCGCAATATTCGCGTCTGTACCGGTCTTGTTGGCGATCGTGCCGCCCGTCCCCGCACCGCCGTTACCTGTTACGGTCAACCCACCAGCGGCACCCGTTGTATCTAAAATGATCCCGTTAGCACTGCCGCCGCTTGAAGATATGCTGCGGAAGGTTAGTCCGCTTCCCCCTATAGTC
>JBJMGO010000290.1:0-3140 GCA_045807825.1 Pyrinomonadaceae bacterium
ACCTACAGGGGCCCCTTCCACCATTGCCCCGACGTTTGAAGAACTCGCAGAGGCCCGGCCGACCACGTCAGCCGGGCCTTCGCACAATCAATTGAAGTATGGACCTCACAGGAAACACGATCTTTATTAGCGGCGGCGGCAGCGGTATCGGGCTCGCGTTTGCGAAACGATTTATCGAACGCGGCAACACCGTGATCATCTGCGGCCGTCGCGCCGAGGTGCTCGCGGATGTAAAGCAGCAGCACCCTGAGATACAAACTCACGTCTGTGATCTCGCCGAGCCCAGCGCTCGCGAAAAAATGGCCGAGTGGTTGATAACCGAATTCCCTGACCTGAACATTGTCGTAAATAACGCCGGCATTCAACGCAGTGTCGACCTAACTCAAGAGGGTGATTTCTCAAGGGTGCACACCGAGATCGCGATCAACCTCGAGGCGCCGATCCATCTGTCCCGACTGCTCTACGCGCAACTTGCCGGGCAGGAAAAGGCCGCGATCCTAAACGTCACGTCGGGACTGTCATTCATGCCGCTCGTAAACGTGCCGGTTTACTGTGCGACCAAGGCGGCGCTTCATTCGTTCACGCTCAGCCTGCGGCGGCAGCTGGAGGAGACGTCGGTCGAGGTGATCGAGATCATCCCGCCGGCGGTCGACACTGACCTTCAGGCACCGGGGCTGCACACATTCGGGGTTAATGTGGATGAATTTGCTGACGACATCTTCCTCGGCTTAGAACGTGGTCAGCAAGAGGTTGCGTACGGTACAGCGTTGCAGGCGAGCCGCGCGTCGAGGGAGCAGTTGGACGCGATATTTGACCGGATGAACGGCTCGCTCAGCTCGCCATCTCACCGAGCACCCGTTGAAAACGTTCCCCATCTTCACGCATCGTGATGTTGTTAAAAAAAACGTACGCGAGCCGGTCGTGTGGGACGATATTCGCCAGGTCGTAAAGGTCCTCGTCCTCAAACGTGTATCGCCAACGCGGCCGCCCGTGAAGCCGGTAATAACATTTCAGCGGCGTCACCGTCCGCCTCTCAAAAGGATTCACGCAGTGCCACAAGTCGAGCTCCTCGCATAGCTCGAGGATGACATCGTCCTCCCAGAGCTTCCCTCGCGGCTCCCAGATGCAGTTCATGCCGGTGCGGTCAAAGCTGTTGAAGAATTGCTTGAGATTCAGTATGTTCTCCGGCAGCGGCTGGAATTTCGCCGGGCACTGGAAAAGGATCGTCCTTGCTTTGAGAGCCTTTGCACACTTGAGCGTCAGCTCCAGAGCCTCTCGCACAGTGTCAGTAGGCTTGAAGAATCCTGCCTCGTCGCACTCCTTCTCGGTCAGCGGTCGCTTGAGCCGCTTGTACGTTGGGCTCGATCCCTCGTGCGTGATCATCTGCCACGCCTTTAGTGTGCATTCGAAATCATCCGGCAGCTCCGCACGCCACTTTTCCAGCGTCTTGATCTGCGGCGGGTCGTAGAACGTGTGCTGTATCTCGACCGTAGGAAAGATCCGCGCATACTCCGGCCGCTTGAGCCGCCGAAACCCGCACGTGCCAACCTTGATATCCGAAGGCATAGAGAAAGTATGACGAACTGTCGAGCCCTCGAGCAAGACACCGGTTTGGTGTTATTTCGTGTATTTCGTGGTTGCAGTTCTTTGCCTAAGATCGCGGCACGAGGTAACCGACGATCGCGGCATAATGAAGAATACTGCCGCCGAGGACAAAGACGTGAAAGATCGCGTGGTGATGCCTGATGCGGTGCCAGCCGAAAAAGATCATTCCTGCCGTGTAGCTCAGGCCGCCGCCAACGATGAGTATGAGCGGCACGAGGCCGAGTGCGTGGTAGATCGGTTTAACACCAAAAACTCCGACCCAGCCCATTAACAAATAAAAGACGATGCTGATGGCGTTAACGCGATCGCGGAAGATGACCTTCAGGATGATCCCCATAAGCGCAAATCCCCACACGAATGCCAGCATCGCCCAACCGCCTTCCGGCCTCAGCACCGTGAGCAAAAACGGCGTGTACGTGCCCGCGATCAGGATGTAGATCCCGCAATGGTCCGCGAGGCGTAGCAATCGCTTGCGGTGCAGATCGATGACCGTGTGATAAAACGTCGACGCGGCATAAAGCAGTACCAGCGATGAACCGTACACCAGACTTCCCGCTATGTACCAGCGGTCGCCATAAAGCAGCGCCCACACGATCAGCACCACGAACCCGACGACACTCAACATCAGCCCGACGCCGTGGGTGACGGCGTTCGCCACCTCCTCGATCGCCATTTCGCTGATGTGTGCTCTGATCATTTTTACGACGTAGAAGCAGAATCAGACATATCAAAATCGTCCACCCGCTCCCGACGTGCGACGCCGGTGGCGTAGGCGGCCTCCTCGACGCGGTCGGCAACCGCCTCGGCGACGCGGCGGTCGAAGACGGACGGGATGATGTAGTCGGGATGCAGCTCTTCGTCAGTGATGGTCTCGGCAATGGCGTTGGCGGCGGCGAGCTTCATCGGGCCGTTGATCTGCGCCGCGCGGCAGTTGAGAGCTCCGCGAAAGATCCCCGGGAAGCAAAGCACGTTGTTGATCTGATTTGGATAGTCCGACCGTCCCGTCGCCATCACAGCAACGTGACCCGCGGCGTCCTCGGGCATGATCTCAGGGATAGGATTCGCCATCGCAAAGACGATCGGGTCGTTTGCCATGTTCTTAAGGTCGTCCTCATGGATCACGCCCGGAACCGATAGACCGAGGAAGACATCCGCACCTTTGATGATGTCGTGGATCGTGCCGTGCTCTTTATCGGGATTTGTGTTGCGGGCGTACCAGTCCTTGACCCAGTTCATGTTCTCGCTGCGGCCCTCGTAGATCGCGCCCGTAGTGTCGCAGCCGATGATGTTTTTGACGCCGGCACTCATCACGATCTTTGAGCACGCGACGCCAGCCGCACCGATACCATTGACCACTACCTTAATATCCTCCATCCGCTTGCCCGTGATCTTGAGAGCGTTGATAAGCGCCGCGAGAACGACAACGGCCGTGCCGTGCTGATCATCGTGAAACACTGGAATATTCAGCTCTTCTTTGAGGCGTTCCTCGATCTCAAAGCACCTGGGTGCCGAGATGTCCTCGAGGTTGATCCCGC
>JBJMGO010000291.1:0-18964 GCA_045807825.1 Pyrinomonadaceae bacterium
CCGCTGTCGTTCCGTTACCCTGCACATTAAACACCGCATTCGACCCACGTGCCAGATAGTAGAGGCTGCCGTTCGGCTCAACGATCATGTCCACTGGGCTGGAGATACCTGTCGCAAAAGCACTAGAGGTGCCTGTGCCGGGATCGAACACCCTGATCCAGCCGGTGCAGAGGTCTGCGTAAAAATATTTGCCAACATAGCTCGCACCAAAACTTGCGGTACTAGGGTTGTAGAATGCGCCGCCAGTTATCGCGCAGCCTGTGGTTGCGGAGCTGCCGTGGCCATATTCGAATAGCGGATCGCGATACCGAGCATCCGTTGGCGAGCACAAGCCCTCGCAGACACTCCAGCCATAGTTAGAGCCGGCAATCCCGTCGTTTATCTCCTCCCACGTATTCTGGCCAACGTCGTTTATGAACATCCTCCCTGTTCCGGGCTGAAAGGCAAACGTGAATGGGTTTCGCAGCCCCGCAGCCCATATCGACCGGTTCGCTCCAGTTGGAGATCCGTCGATCCCTGGGAATGAGGCCGGATTGTCACTCGGGATGCTGCCGTCGCTGTTTATACGAAGTATCTTGCCGAGGCGATTTGAGATCGACTGAGAATTTGCAGGGTTAGCGTTCTCGCCGACCCCGATATAAAGCTTGCCGTCAGGACCAAAATGTGTGGACCCGCCGTTGTGGTTTGTCGCGCTGCTGAGGTTGTCGAGGTCTAAGATCGGCACCTCACTGCCGGCCACTGCCACATCACCATTAGCCGTAAAGCGACTGATGCGATTATGTGTAGTTGGTGTCGTCGCCGTGTAGTAGAGGTACACGAAGTGATTGGTTGCAAAGCTAGGATCAAAAGCGATCCCCAACAAACCGCGCTCGCCGGCAGAGTCAATGGTCAACGAAATGAAGGGTGTGGCTAGAAGCGCGCCGTTCTTGACGACGCGCAGAGTACCACCTTGTTCGCAAACAAAGAGCCGCCCGTCTGGACTAAAGGCCATCGCGGTCGGATTATTTAGGCCGCTGACGAATGTCGTCTCCGTGAACCCGGATGGCAGCGTCGCCGCCTGCACGGCTGCAGCAAAAGACAAAAGCCCCATCAGAGACAGAGCGAGTACGACCTTTTTTGATGACTTCGATCGAGACATGACTTCCCTCCTGCTTGTTTGCGAACTATAAGTCTAGGCCGCGGATGCCATCTCACAGTGTAAGGATAAGTACGCTGATATGTGGATTCCTGCTCCAAACACAAGTAAAATCGAGCCCTGTATGCAGCCTGAACGCATCATCGACTGATGGACGTCCTTTTGCAGTCCGAGACATTGGTCGCCGTCGTTGTTCTCCTTGCGATGATGTTTCTCGCGACGGTCGACCTCGCTTTCTCCTACCTGTCGGATGTTGGCCTGCGCCGCATCTCGTCTGATGACGAATCGCATGGCGGTACGCGAAAGACTTCGATAGGGTTCCTGCGCGAGATCCTCGAGAATCGCCCGCGATTCCGTTTTGCGATCTCCTCCGCAATTCAGGTCCTACTTGTTTTGTTCACAGTGCTGCTGACGATGATCATTCAGCAGCTGACCTCGACGAAGTCGGGGTGGTTTGTGCTGACGCTGGTGCTCGCACTCGTGACGACGGTGCTGCTGCGCCAGATCGTGCCGCGAATGCTCGTGCACAAGGATCCCGAGCGGAAGCTTCTCTTCCTACTGCCAGCGATACGACCGCTGTATCGTGTGATCTCGTTCTTTTTGGAACCCATCGCGGCACGTACGCTGCGGCGTCAGCGTCTCGAGGCCACCGTCGCGCCCGACACTCAGGAGGAGCGCGATCAGGCCGAGATCTCGGACGACGAAGACTTTCAGGCTCTGATGGACGTTGGCGAGGCTGAGGGCATCATTGAGGAGGACGAACGCGAGCTGATCGAGACCGTCGTGGAGCTCTCGGACACGCGCGCGGGCGAGATCATGACGCCGAGGACCGAGGTTTGCGGACTTCCCGCTGACTCTACGATCCGCGCCGCTCGCGATCTCGTCATTGAAGAAAAATATTCGCGCCTGCCGGTCTATCGCGAGACGATGGACAACATCGAGGGTATGATCTACGTTCGCGACCTGCTGCAAGCGTGGGCGGACGGCAAAGAGGACGAGCCGATCACGGATCTGCTGCGTGACGCGTACTTTGTGCCTGAGACAAAGACTGCCTCCGACCTGCTCAAGGACATGCAGGCGAATCACGTCCAAGCCGCGATCGTTATCGACGAATACGGCGGCGTCGCCGGGCTCGTCACAGTCGAGGATATTCTCGAGGAGATCGTCGGCGAGATCGAAGACGAGGACGAACAGGAAGAGATCATCGAGATCGTCGAGGGGGAGGACGGCTATTATGACGTTCTCGGCTCGACCGAGATCGACCGCGTCGAGCGCCTCTTCGACGGCCTCGACCTCGAGGATGAGGACTACACCACCATCGCCGGCCTCGTCACCTCAGAGGCGGGTCACGTCCCGAAAAAAGGCGAGCAGCTTGAATTACGCGGTCTCTCGATCGAGATCCTTGATGCGGATGAGAAGCGGGTGAATCTTCTGCGGTTGAGGCGTGCGATCGAGAGCGACGGTGAAGCGGCCGCAGACACGTAGGGCTCTGGTATACTTCCCGTAAACCGTGGAGGACAACAAAATGACGATCAGACTTGGTGACGAGGCTCCCGACTTTACTGCCCAGACGACGCAGGGTGAGATCCGTTTTCACGAGTGGCTGGGCGACAGTTGGGGCGTGCTTTTTTCGCACCCAAAGGACTACACGCCCGTCTGCACGACCGAGCTCGGAATGGTCGCAAAGCTCAAGAACGAATTCGATAAGCGGAACGTCAAGGTCATCGGCCTGAGCGTCGATCCACTCGAGTCGCACGTCGGCTGGGAAAAGGACATTGAGGAGACGCAGGGCTGTGCTGTCAACTTCCCGATGATCGCCGATCCTGACCGCAAAGTCGCCGACCTCTATGGCATGATCCATCCGAATGCGAGCGATACATTCACCGTCCGCTCGGTCTTTGTCATCGGCCCCGACAAAAAGGTAAAGCTGACGCTCACCTACCCCGCATCGACGGGCCGCAACTTTGCCGAGCTGCTGCGGGTGATCGATTCCTTGCAGCTGACCTCAAAATACAGCGTCGCCACACCCGTCAACTGGCAAGACGGCGACGACTGCATCATCGTCCCGTCGATCTCCGACGAGGAAGCAAAAACTAAATTCCCGGCCGGCTGGCGTGCTGACAAGCCGTACCTAAGAGTGACGCCGCAGCCGAATAAGCTTTAGAACTCTCCCCGGGTTCTCTGCGAACTCTGCGTCAATTCTCCGCGTTCTCCGCGTTAAACTGCGCTGAGGCATATTCAACGCAGAGAACGCAGAGGGGCCGCAGAGATCGCAGAGTGAGACAGCAACGATGAAGTTAGTAGTTCAAATCAATGGCACTGCTCGCGAAGTCGACCTGACCCGCGATGGCCGCAGTGTCACCGCGACCGTCGATGGTCGCGAGTACGTGCTCGACACATCAGAGCTCGAGCCGGGCGTCTTTCTGCTCAAGCACGAGGCCCGGGTGTTTGAGGCTTACGCTGATGACAGAAGCGTCACCATGGCTGGCCGCACATTCGAGACGAACGTTATCGACCCCAAACGCCTTCGCGGATCCGCAGTAGGCCCCGCGGCGGAGCACGGTCATGCCGAGATCCGCACGGCAATGCCCGGCAAGGTCGTGCGTATCATCAAATCAGCCGGCGATGCCGTGACCAAAGGCGAAGGCGTCATCGTCGTCGAGGCGATGAAGATGCAGAACGAGCTAAAATCACCCAAAGACGGCACCGTCGGCGAATTCAAAGTCGCCGAAGGTGCGACGGTTGGTGCGGGCGACGTGCTCGTTGTGATCGACTAACCCCTCTCTGCGTCCTTTGCGTCTTCCTCTGCGTCCTCCGCGTTAAAATGCTTCTAACGCAGAGATCGCAGAGAGGGACGCTGAGACCACCGAGTTACCTCGCCTTTGGCAAGCTCAATAAATTATCAAACAACCGGTACGCCCCCGGGACGCCGGCGGGGAGCTGCCTAAAGAACGAGTAGCTGCAGTACATCCACGTTCCCTTTCCGACCTTCGCAACTACGAGGCCGCCCTTGTTCTCCTGCTCGCCAGCGTCGTGCGACTCGAGGAGCGGCTTGTACTGCGGGTCAGAGGTGACGAGATTGTAGGCGTTGCGCTCCTGGACCCAGCCTGAGAAGTCGGCGTCTGTGATCTTGTTTGGTGTGTTGAAGACGGGATCTGCTGGATCGAGGATAGTGACCTTAGCATTCTCATCGACGACGCGGTTGATCGAGCCCGCGGTCGTTCCCTGTTTGTCTTGTATATTTACAGGATAAGGGGCGATGCCCGTCCAGTTGCCGCGTTGGTATTGGACGATCACGTTCCCACCATTTTTGACATAATCGAGCAGCCGCGAATTGTTCGCCACAAAGTCCGGCCGTGTCTCGGTTGCGCGAATGCCGACGACGATCGTGTCGAATCTTGAGAGATCTCCCGATGCAAGGTCCTTCTCGCCCAGCATCGTGACATTCATCCCCATCTGCCTGATCGCATCAGGCACCTCGTCGCCGCTGCCCATTATGTAGCCGACATTCACGGGCACGGTCTTAAGATCGAGCACGAGCACGTCGGTCACCGCAGGCGTGTAATAGCGGTGCGTCTGGATATGCGGATAGGCGACGGTGTTCATCGTCTGCCCGTAAGAGAATCCGCTGCCTTCGATCTGTGCGTTGAAGCTGTACGTGCCCGCCTTTGCGTTTGCAGGAACTGTCAGCTTGAAAGACTCGGTCGCCTTATCGCCGCACTTTGCCAGGTCACCGGCGGTCGAAACGGCCTCTGCCTTCCACCCAGGCGAATTGCCGCGGATCGTCAGAGTCCCGTCCGTCTGCGTCGGCTTGCACACATTCTTTGTCGCAACAATATCCACCTGCCGCGTCTGCTCCTGACCCGACACCGGCACCACCAATAACCTCTGCGCCACCGCCACCGAAACCGGCGGAACAACATTGATCTCCCGCCTGATCTCCCCGCGTGCGGGATCGGCAAAGCGATACTGCACGGGCTGATTGAGCGCCAAGTCTGTCAGCCCCAGACCGGTAACTTTTACATGAGCTATAAGTTGAGCGGGATCGAACGGGAACGTCCGCGAGCCCGTCCGGGGCCAAGTAAAAAGGTCTGTCTTCCGCTCCGAAGTAAGCCAGTAGGGCTGCGTAAGCTCGGCGGTGGTTGGAACCTTAATATTGAAAACTGCCTCTGCCGGAGCGACTTCCCGGCGATTGTACGCAGCGTTATTCTGGGTCGGCGCACTAATCCTGGTGACTATCCATCCTTCAGGGACTGTCATAGAGATTTCGCCAACTTGCAAAGCTGACGGATTTGGAAGGAAGGCTTTCACCGCGACCATAAGTTCATCACCGGGCACAACCATTTCCCGATCGGAAAGAGCATCGATCTCGATGCCAGCCGCCCGAAGGATTGCGGAGACTACAACGGGCCTGAGTTCGGTGGCCGTGCGCTTTTGATCAAGATCGTTGTAGGCCGAAACCAGGTCGGGGAGAATGCGCCTTTGAGGATCTGCCATATCGGGTACGAGCAGGGTATTAGATCCGCGCGGAGCGCCTGATAGATCGAGTCCTTGAAAAATATCCTTCTCCCGTAAATCTTTCGCGGCTCCGACGAGATTCAGCCCTGAGAAGCTGTCGCCGTGAAATTCGATCCTGCCTTCGCCTTGAGAGCGGTGGAGGCTGCGGCCTTCCATCGCTATCTCGAAATAGGTGCGGCCGAGGATCGGGTCGTATTGGCCGGTGTTGATCTTGAGGGTCGGCTCGGAATTGTCTTGAAAGCCGCTCTCGATGTAAAACTTGCGGACCTGCCATGGCTCGCCCTCACTCGTACATTGCTGAGGGTCGGCGGCGGCTTTGACGGCGATCGGCGTGATCCAGCCGGAGTACTGATGCTGGCCGTGGCCGTCTTGCGGTGTGCCGGTGAAGCGCGAGATCACGACCAGCGGCCGGAACAGTCGGATCGCATGCACGACGTCGCACTTGATGACGTTCTCCGGCCATTTCGATTTGGCCTCGGCGAGAGTTTTTGAGAAACCGTAGTCGTACGCGCGCGTGAAGTACTGCTCCGCTCCATCCAAACGCCTCGCTTGCAGCAATTCCTCTGTGCGGATCACGCCGAGGGCCTCAAACAATTCAGGACCGATGATATTTTGCCCGCCGTCACCGCGGGTCAGCGAGAGATATGCGGTGCGGGCACTCTCGCCGCGCGCTAGATAAGCGAGGAGAGCCGAATCTTCATCATCCGGATGCGCACCGATCATCATCACAGAGCCGGTTGTCTGGAGCCGCTTTAACAACTGCCCCAAACCCATCGCACCATAGTCATTCACAGGCCTCACCTGCGCGATCGCGGTCGAGGCTACAAGAAGCAGTAACCACAGGTGGACACAGATGAACGCAGATGCTTTTCGCTTCTGCCGGGGAGCGATAGCTTTATCTTGTTCATCGTCTAGGCCGATAAAGTCGGGTTCATATCTGTGTTTATCTGCGTTCATCTGTGGTTTCAATTCTCTTATGCCTGAGCATTCGGAGCAAAAGGGTACTCTCCGCGTTTATAGGAGCGGACAAGGTAAACTATCAGGCCGACAGCTATCAGCACGGCAGCATAAATGAGCTGCGTCTGAAATCCGGACCGCATAAACATCACGTACAAAAACCCGACGAGCGCGATGATCGCGGGTACGGGATACAACCACATTTTAAACGGTCGCGGGTAATCGGGTCGTGTGGTACGAAGGATCAGCAGCCCGACGATCTGCGCGAGGAACTGGATCAGGATGCGTATCACGACCATCGCGGCGATTATGTCGGCGAGGCGGAACAAACAGAATAGGGCCGCAAAAGCTCCCATGACGAGCAAAGACACGTATGGGAAGCGGTTCTTTTCGTGCAGCTTTGCAAAGACTTTGAAGTAATTCCCGTCCTCCGCCGCCGCGAACGGGACACGTGAGTAGCCAAGGAGCAGCGAGAACACGCTCGCGAACGCCGTCCACATTATCAGCACGGTTGCGATGGTCCCCGCCGTTGTGCCGTAGAGCCGCTCCATCAACGTTGAGATCATGTGCTGACGCAGAGCATCGTTATGCGCGAGATCCGCAAATTCCCGCCACGGTATCACGCCCAGGATCGAGATATTCATCACGATGTAGATCACGGCGACGAGTGAGATCGAGAGGATGATAGAGCGCGGAATCGTCTTCTCAGGTTCTTTGACCTCGCCCGCAAAAAAATTGACGTTGTAATAGCCCCAGTAGTCGTAGACCGAGATCAGCAGCGCGGAGCCAAGACCGAGGAAGAATGGGCGACCAAGCGTAAATGCCCCCTCCGGAAAGTCGAATGCTTTACCCGCATCAAAATTCGTCAGTCCCGCAAAGATCACCCAAATGATCGCGACCGCCACGCCCACCCAGAGGAATTTTGCCAGTTTCTCGATGAGCGTAATTGGCCGGTAGAGCAAAAAGACCGCGATTGCGAGCACGGCGATGGCCATAAAGACGATAGGCCAGGAATTGATCTCGACAGTGCCGAGCACAGGGACCGCGACCTTGGTCAGGGAACCCATCGATGGCCAGATGAACGTGCTGTATTGCGAGAGGCCCAAGGCTCCGGATGCGATCGATAGCGGTGCGGAGAATGTCAGCTGCCAGATAAAAAGAAAGGACATTAGGCGGCCGAGCTTTCGCGGGCCGTAGATCTCCTTTAGGTAGTTGTATGGGCCGCCGGAGTGCGGCATCGACGCGCCTAATTCAGCCCACACTAGCCCGTCGCACATCACAAGCAGCGCGCCGAGGATCCAACCCAACATCGCCTGCGGGCCTCCCATCGCAGCGATGATGAGCGGCATCGTGATGAAGGGCCCCACGCCGATCATGTCGATCATGTTCAGCGTGGTCGCGCCAGAGAGGCCTACGCCGCGAATGAGTTTTTCTTCTTTGGCTCCGCTCATCTGAGATTAACCGCGAAATGCGCGAAAACTGCTAGATAGAATTTTGTCTTGAATTGCTACTCGGCCCTTGCGCACTCCTTTCTGCCCCCTTTTTCGGCGGTTTCGCGCATTTCGCGGTTGATCTTACGTGCGGTGAAATCCTCTTTCAATATCCTTCATCGACAGCCGCAGGATCACGGGCCGGCCGTGCGGACAGGTGGTCGGCGAGCTTGTGAGCAAAAGGCGATCGATGAGCCACTGCATCTTTTCGGGAGTGAGCTTCATGTTGATCCTTATCGCGGCTTTGCAGGCGAGGCTCGCGGCGATGTCGTCGCGAAGCGTGCGTTTTGCTCGCCCGCCCTTCTCAGGCTCGATGGTGTCGAGTATCTCGGCAAAAAGATTTCGAGCTTCGCTTGCGGGAAGATCGGTCGGAATACTCTTGATCGCCACCGTCCGGCCCGAGAGCTTCATGACACCAAATCCAAGCTGTTCAAGCTCGTTCTCGATCAGCTCGAACGCCTGTGATTGCGCCGGGCTGAGATCGAGCGTCTCCGGCAACAACAGATTCTGCGACTCGATCGCGCGGTCCGATTCTTTGCGCGAATACTTATCGAAAAGTATCCGCTCGTGGGCAACGTGTTGGTCGATCAGCAGCATTCCCTCGTCGTCAACGGCGATGATAAAGCTCTCATGAAGCTGCCCGAGCGGCTTGATCTTTGCCGAAGCAACGTCCTCAACCTCGACCTTTTTAACAAGGTGAAGAGCGTTATTAACCGGCGGAAGCTCGGTTTGGAGCGAAAGTCCGACTGAGCCGGTCTGAATATCCTGAATCGCGGTAACGAGAGAACCACCCCGTCTTCCGATGCCGCTGTCGCTGACATCGGAACCCACCCCTCCTTCGTAAGGAGGGGAGCTCGGGAAGTCGTCGTCAGCTGCAAACTCGCGCATTTCGGTGACATCAAAGCCGAGCACGGACACCGCGGCGGCCTTTTCCGGAGGTTCACCAAAGGCCTCCCGCACGAACGCAGGCTCGTTAGGCGGCTGCAACTCCGGACCGTTGTGATGCAGTTCCATCCGCGGCTGCTCGTGGAGCGGCTCCGCCATACGCAGCGGCGAGAACTCTTCGGGTGAAGGCGGCTCAGGCGTAGACGGATCAGCCTCGGGCAGGATGCCAGCCTGTGCGAGCGCTCCTCGCACCGCCTCCGCGATAACATCCTTAACAGCCTCGCCCCGACGAAAGCGAACTTCAGTCTTGGCCGGATGAACATTCACATCGATCTCCTCGAGTGGGATGTCGAGAAACAGGAACGCAACGGGGTAAACGCCGTGCGGCAGCACCGACCGGTAACCCTCAAGGAGTCCACGAGCGACGGTTTTGTCGCGGACGAACCTCTTATTAACGAAAAAGTATTGCGAGTCGCGCGTGGTGCGCCGCTCGCGCGGGGCGGAGATAAAACCACTTACGCGTGCAACGTATTCGCGGCCTCCATCGATCGGCAGCAAACTCTCGAGCAGACCGCCGCCAAATGCCTGGAACGCGCGTTCGCGCAGGTCCTTGGCGGGAGAAACGCGCAGGACCTCGCGACCATTATTCGTCAGCGTGAAGGCGATCTCCGGATGCGCGAGCGCGTAGTGCGTCACGATCGAGGTGAGGTGGTAATTCTCTGTCGCCTCGCTGCGCATGAACTTGCGGCGGGCTGGCGTGTTAAAAAAGAGATCGCGCACAGAGATCGTCGTTCCCCGATCGCGCGCGGCGTCCTTAACGTCGATGAGGCGGCCGCCTTCGACGATGACTCGTGTAGCGGCAGCCTCGACATCGGTCTTTGTGATCAGCTCGACCTTTGCGACTGACGCGATCGAGGCCAATGCCTCGCCGCGAAAACCAAGCGTGCCGATCGCGGCAAGATCGTCAAGCGTTCTGATCTTGGATGTCGCGTGCCGCTCGAACGCCAGGATGGCATCGTCGCGAGTCATTCCCTCGCCGTCGTCAACAACACGCATCAGCCGTCGGCCGCCGAGCTCGACATCGATCCGGAGCCGCGTCGCACCGGCGTCAATGGCATTCTCGACAAGCTCCTTGATAACGGACGCCGGCCGCTCGACCACCTCGCCGGCGGCGATCTGATTCGCGAGATTGTCTGGGAGTACCTGGATCTTGTTCATCAAATTTCGACTATCCTGTGTCCTTTGTCGGTGAGGTCGAGCGCGTTGTAAATCCAATCCGTGAAGGCCGGGCCGTACTTGTTGAGAAAAGTCACCACGTTAAGCTCACGCTCCTGGAGAACGCCGTTCGGCAGGAGCGAGTCGAACAGGTTGTCGATCCGACGCCTCATCGTCTCGTCCTTTTGCATCTCAGAGCGGAGCGTTTTTTCCCGCAAACTTTTGAGGTGATACACGATCTTTTTTCGCCGCGTCG
This sequence comes from Pyrinomonadaceae bacterium, assembly GCA_045807825.1. GTDB lineage: Bacteria > Acidobacteriota > Blastocatellia > Pyrinomonadales > Pyrinomonadaceae > OLB17. The sequence goes on from JBJMGO010000291.1 coordinate 10,457, forward strand.
CGAGACTCGCGGCGATCGTCGGATCGGCATCTGCCAGTCGCTGGTCGAGACGGTTGAGCTCACCATTGATCAGCTCCTCGACGTCGGCAAAGAGCCGGGCGAGATCGGGTGCGAGTTCCCGCTCGGCGGCGTTCAACAGTGCTGCGTCCTTGCCTTGAAAGAGGCTTTTTAGATCCCATCTGAACCGGTCCAGATTTCTTCGCTCGCGGGGCTCTATGACAGTGAAGCTTTGCCGGTGAAAGATCGGCGTCACCGGACGTCCGAGGATACGATATGCCTCGCTATTCTGCGCAAAGTATGCGATCTCGGCACCGCCGCCAAAATAACAGAGCGTCGGCAGCAGATAGTCCTGCACAACCGGCCGCAACATCACACCGGGGCTAAGCCGTCTCGGGTCGTCCTTCGCAAACGCGAGAAGCTCGTCGCGGTGAAGCTGCCGCTTCTCACCCTTCACCCGATACATTCCGTCGCCCGTGTGTTTCAAAGCGATCCGACGTCCGGTCTCGTCATGCCAAAAGAGCGGAAAATAGTCTTCCTCGACGAGCACCTGAGGCGTGTAGCCGACTTGCTCGAGTTCGAGGCTGCGTGTCCGGATCGCGCGGACGATTTCGTCTGCATGCTCGACTGCGGCGGTGTAGATCGGCGACGCGAGGTCCTTGATCCCGGTGTTCAGCGGGTCAATGACGACCAGACCATACTTTCCTAGGAGCGAGAGGATCAGTTTTGTGAACGATGTCCCGTATGTTTTGCCGGACGAATATGCGGCGCGTAGTTGTCGGTTTAGATCTGCAGTGAACTCCGTGTTCGGCAGATAGGATGTTAACTGCTCGATGATCTCCTGGATACCTTGATCGAACACGATGTCACCGACAGATGCACTCTCAATTATCTCCTGCGGGCGGTAAGAAACGCTCGCTACACCGTCGCTATTTTTCAATATGTTCGCATGATCGATCTCGTCGAGGTCGTGGTCTTCGCTAGCGACCCAAAACACAGGCACCGCGTTGGTGCCTGAGCTTCGCAGATGCCCGGCGAGTTTGATGGCGGAGAGGGCTTTGTAGATCGTGTAGAGCGGACCGGTGAAAAGCCCCGCCTGCTGGCCGGTGACGATCGCAACCGTGTCGGACCGGCGTAGCAGCTCGATATTGCCGAGCGTCGCATCCCCTGCGCCAGCGTTGATCTCCGTAAGAGCATCGCACAACAAGGAGCGGTCAGTCGTGTACGAGGTGAGGACCGTCTCCTGGAAAGAGGAGACATTCAAAGGCGACGCAACGGCATTCGGATAGAACTTCTTGAGGACACGCGGATCACTGAGATAGTCGAGAAAGATCCGCGATTGACCAGGAATATCCGCGAACGGAAGACTCTTGACCACACTCACGGGAGCAGGCTTAAGGGTAGATCCTTGCGTCAAGATGGGCGGCTCCTTAATGCATCGATTATAGGTGCGATACAGGCTCTATCCAAAACATGAAAAAGGCGGCCGCCGTTACCGGTGCCGCCTCTGAGAATGCCGCGCTGTCGCCGCTATTGGTTGATCAAACTTGAGGCGGTCGTCGCCGCACGCTCGATACGATAAACACCCGAGGAATGTGTCGACGCGTAGATGCGGTTCGGGTCCTGCGGGTCGAACGCCATTGACCAAAAGCGATGGCTCGCGAGGTGCTGATCCTTGCCGTCCACACGCTTCCAGTTCTGGCCTGCGTCGGTCGAGATGAAAATGCCCCCGTCAGTGTCGAGAGCGCTCGAGAGCAGGATCTCGTCCGTGTTGATCGGGTTGACCAGGATGCTCGTGAAGTTGCCAAGCGGCAGATGACCGCCGCGGCGTGACCATGACTGGCCGTTGTCGCGGCTCACATAAAAGGTCTGCGTCGTGCCGACGTAAATGTAATCCGGCCGCTTCGGGTCGGACATTACTGAGCTTACCGGTACGTTGTCGACCGCTCCATTCGTCTTGGTCCACGAATGCCCGCCGTCGCGAGAGACGATCACGCCTGACGTCGCGGTGCCAACCCAGATCGTACCCGCCCTCTGAGCGTTAACATGTACTGCGAACACATTGGTATTCAGACCGTCGCCGAATGGAAGCCGGTCCCAACCTTTGGTCGTGTCGAGCGATCGATAGAGGCCTTTGTCGGTGCCGGCGAGCAGGCCGCCGCTCGGAAGGATCTCGATCACCTGTACCTTATCGGTTATCGCACCTACGTGATCAACATTGGGCGGCGTCGCGGCAGCGGGCGTAACGGCAGCCTTTTTGACCGGAGCCTTAGTTGTCGTTGCGCGTCTGGTGACCGGTGCTCTCTTTGGCGCGGGAGGCGGGAGCATTTGCGTCCATGACATTCCGCGGTCAGTCGAACTGAAGATACCGACATTCGTGCCGACGAACATGCGGTTGGGATTTGCAGCGTCCTGTTTGACCGTAAAAACCCTCACGCGCTGTATGTCCAGCCCGCGAGCTTGGATCCAGTTCGTGCCGCCGTCGTTGCTGATAAAGAAAAAACCACCGCCGGTCGCGGTATTGTGGGTCGCGGCGTAGAGGCGATTTGGCTGCTGCACGTCAGGCGTCACAGAGTAGGTAAAGCGGCTCGTGAAGTTGCCGTTTGACGGCGAGAAGTTGCGGCCGCCGTCGTTCGAGACGAGGACGCCGTAGTTGTTAGTGCCCAAAAAGACTCGATTGGGCGCATCGGGATGAACGGCGATCGAATTCACCTCCAGGTCGCGCTGGGTAGTGAGCGACCAGGATTTGCCGCCGTTCGCCGTCATCCAAAAACCCTCGGTCGTGCCCGCGTAGATAACGCCCGGCATTGACGGGTGCTGTACGAGATCACGGGTGCGGCGCGACTGCGATGGAATTCCCTGGATCTTTGCCCACCTTTCGCCTGCGTTCTGCGACTCGTAGATGCCGCTGCATGCGGAGGCGACAATGTGGTCCGGGTTTCGCGGATCGAGCGTCACGGCAAAAACGTCGGAGTCGTCGATCATGCCATCTTTGATAAGGTGCCAATTCTTGCCGGTGTCAGTAGATTTGTAGGCTCGCCACCAGGTGCCGGCGTAGAGCGTATTCGGATTGCGCGGATCCATCGCAAGCGAATCGATATTCACTGGCATTGTAGGCGAAGTCACTTTTTCCCAGCTCTCACCAGAGTTCTTTGAGATCCAAACACCGTCAAGAGTGCCAACGGTCAGAATGTTGGGATCGTTAGGTGACTGCGTCATCGCGTGGATAGCGGAGGTCCTGAGTTCCTTTGAAGCCTTCCACGTTAAGCCGCCATCCGTCGAGCGAAAGAACCCGCCGGGCCCCTTGTCCCGATGACCAGATGCATAGATCTTGTTGGAATCTCTTGAGTCGACGATCAACTGATCGAGGATCAGGCCAGGCTCCTCTAAATTGACAAGCAGCCGCCAGGAACGGCCGCCATCCGTCGATGTGTGGATCTGACCGTCCAGCGTGCTTATAAACAGGTGGTCCTTATCCCGCGGATCGATCGTGACCACGCGGACGTCGCCGCCGCTTGGGCCCATGATCTGCCAATCTTTATAGCTTGGCGCGGCCTCCGCTCCATCGGCGGCTTGTAGGGGTAGGGTAAAGGACAAGCCCATGGCCGTCAGGCACACGAGCACCGCAAGCGTCGAGATAGAACTTCTTTTCCTGAACATATATCTGTTACTGCCGGAGGAACGATCCGCTGCGTGGACCGTCTTATATGATGCGAAGAGTAAAAGCCGGGGTTGCGATACAATGCCGGCCAGAAAAGGTCGTCTGTCTGCCGCTATCTTACAAAACTCGCGCGCAGAATGAAAGGGTTATCGAATAAAAAACGGCCGGGATGCTCTCGGCGTGAAGCATCCCGGCCGTCTTAATGTCCGCTCTGTGAGGAGCGAAGCTTATTGGTTATGGCATTGGGTTAGTCGCACCCGCAGGAACGAGGTACAGCTTGACCATAACATCGTTGCCTTGGGGCGGTCCCTCGACGATCGTTACACGGCTCGGATCGTACTTCCTGAAGGCAATGGCCTTATCGATCTGTGCACGTGCAACCCTGATCTGTGCAGGTGTGCCATAGATGATGATGTAGCCACGTGAGCTCGGGTCGTTGTTGAGCTGCGTGTAGAACTGGTCGATACGGGCCTTGACCTCGTCATTCGGGATCTTGCCGTACGTGTCGACGAGATTCGGTCCCAATGGACTAACGATGCCCGCCGTCTCCGAGGCAGTCCTCGGACAGTCGGCACACATGTTTGCAGCGCTTATCGAGACAGTTGCCGTCACGTTGCTTCCGCCAGTGAGCCCGGAGGTGTCAACGGTTATGCTCGACGTACCCTGACCGGACGTGATGTTACCAGCGGAGACTGACCAGTTGTAGGTGACGTCACCGCTTGAGGTCGCAGTGAATGTCATCGGCTGGTTAAGCCCTGTCGTACCTGACGGGCCAGCTACGCTGATCGTCGGGCAAGAGCAACGGACCGCGCATCCCTGGCAGTTGGCGACCGTAACGGTCTGCGTCTTGGTCGAACCGCAAACACCGCAGCCGTCATCGACCGCTGCCGTGATCGTGTAGGTTCCAGGCTGGGCACCCGTGAGGTCCCAGGTAACGTTGGCACCCGTTCCGACAACGCGACCGCCTGAGACGGTGTAGTTGTAGGTGAGTACGTCGTTCTCAGGATCGTGTGCGACCGTGGTCACGCCGATCGACGTGTTGTCCGGACAAGCCGCAGTCGAAACCTGTCCCGGAGGACACGGTATCGTGATCGTCGTGCCGCTAAGCGTCAGCGAATCGACATTCGCCGGTTGGTTCACGATCGGGCCCTGACGCGGAGTGCGACGGCCGGCAAAGACCTGCAGGCCAAATCCGTGAGGATCGCTCGAGGTTCTAAACCCAGCCGGCACACCGGTGAAGGTCGATGAGAAGCTCGGAGGCGTTGGCGTGCAGCCAACAGCGTTCGGCGGGCAGGCCACTATGATCGAGGTCGCACCTGCATTCTGATCAAACGCACCAGAATCCTGCTGATTGAACATATGGCGATACCACAGTCCAAATCCCCACCAGCGACGGACAAAGTAACGGAAGCCCGCGATGCCGTCGTATGGATTATTTCGCAGCGCGTTCGGGGTCTGTGATCCTACGTAACGGAGGCTGCTGAACTCGAGGATCGGCTGGAAGTGCTCGTTGATCGGGAAGTCAGCACCGACCGCCCATCTGAATTCGTCCGGGCGGTCAAGCAGCGTAAACTCTGTGCCGCCGATCGTCGCACGTGGATTGGTCGTGTAGTTGTAGCCGACGTTGCCCTCGATATTGACATGCTTCGACAGACGAGCGTCAACAAAGAATATCAGGCCGAGGTCGCCCCATTTTGCTCCGGGGCCCGAGCCGCGGTTCAGCTGGTTAAAGCCCCCGCCCCTGTCGGCGGTGTCCATATACCAGCGCCAGTTTGCGACGAGACCGTAGCCGACGGCTTTCTTAGAGCCGTTAAATCGCCACTTGACGCCAAAGTCCATGGAATTCCATGTGGACTCGCCCCACGTGCGGTTGATGAAAGGTGCATCCGCCAGGTAGCTCGGTGCAACGGTGAATACCGTCGGACGCGATCCGAAGGGCACCCCATTGGTGCCGATGAGCGGTGTCGTACCAAGTACGATGCCTGGGAGGATGCCGCCAACGACGGATCCAACGCCCGGGAATAGGTCTGCACGGCCGCCAGGACTTGGCGGTCCAAGCAAGGCGTTCGTGCCCACCGGAAAGCCAAAGGTCGGTCCCGATCCTGTAGTGATCCCATAGGTACCCGCCGAGCACCCGTTGAACGGGAAAGCACAGCCCGGCATCCCGGCCGGTCTGAAAACGGCTCGTCCGGCAAATGCTCCGGTTGTACCGGGTGCGAGCACGATGGCCGGTGCCGAGGTGCGAACGCCGTTAAAGATCAAGGTCGAATTCGGGAGGTAAAAGGACGATAGGTTGTTGGGCGAGTTTACATGAACTCCGCGCCAAGCCTCGGCCCCTACGTAGAACTCCAGCCGATTGGTAATACCGTACTGGAAGCTCAGCGGAACGGACGTGATGTCCACGTCGCCCGGATCCCGGTCATAATTGCTGTAGGCGGCGCTAAAGGTGAATTCACCTCGGCGCAGCGTTTTACCGTCTAGTACGGTGAAAAGTCCAGTCGGTCCCCCTGCCATACCGCCCGTCCCAACAGTGGGGGCTGTATTGCGTGGATCTTCAGCCGACAATCCGTTGCCTGTTTGGCCCGCGACTGCGAACACAAGCAGAAACATCGTGAGTGCCGATAAGCACACTTTCGTAGCGAGTTTCATCACATTCCTCCGCCGAAAATAGAATAAAATTCTCAAACCTGGAGAGGCCTAAACCTCAGGCCAGCAAGTCCTTTGATTATCACACATGCAAGCCAAACTCTACAAAACGAGTTGACTTGCTAAGGCATCTTCTAACAATAAAACCTTTACTCAGACTAATTTATATAACTCAAAGTGAATCAAGTCAACAAATTATAGTGGAAAAGTTAACCATTTTGGCCGCGCTTTAACGTACGCTCTATTACCAAAAGCTAAGCATTTTTTCGCCGTCACTAGGCGTAGATACCTCTCATACGGGTGTCGTAGGCGACGCGGTCGATCGCAAGCATGTACGCGGCGGTGCGAGAATCAACCTGGTGCTTGTCCGAATAGTGCACCAATTCATTAAAGCTCGCTACCATTTTATCCTCTAGTCGCGCGTTGACCTCGGACTCCGACCAGAAGTACCCCATACGGTCCTGGACCCACTCAAAATATGAGACCGTAACTCCGCCGGCATTTGCCAGGATATCGGGAATCACGAATATCCCTTTGTCGTGCAATATTTTATCGGCTTTGGGAGTGGTCGGTCCGTTGGCACCCTCGGCGAGGATCTTGCACTTGATCCGGTCTGCATTCTCGCTGGTGATCTGGTTCTCCGTCGCGCATGGCGCGAGGACGTCGCACTCCACCTCCAGCAGAGCCTTGTTGTCGACCGCGTCGGCTTCTGGGTAGCCCTCGATCGTCTTGTTTTTATTCAGATACTGCAGCACGTCGGGAATGTTGAGGCCGCGACGGTTGACGAGGCCGCCGTGAACGTCCGAGATCCCGATCACCTTGTACCCCTGCTCGTGCATCAGCTCCGCACCGATGCCGCCCACGTTTCCTGAGCCCTGAACTACGACGCTCGTGTTCTCCGGTGTCAGATCGTGACGGCGGATCGCCTGATTGACGGTGAAAAGCACGCCGCGGCCTGTCGCTTCCCTACGGCCGAGGCTGCCGCCTAGTGCAACGGGCTTACCGGTGACGACGGCATTCACCGTGTGTCGAGAGTGCATGGAATACGTGTCCATGATCCATGCCATCGTCTGCTCGTTCGTATTCATGTCAGGCGCGGGCACGTCCTTATCGGGCCCGATGAAGTCGATCAGCTCGGCCGTGTAGCGCCGTGTCATTCGCTCTAGTTCGCCAAGAGACATTTGCGCGGGATCGCAGATGATGCCGCCCTTGGCTCCGCCAAAGGGCACGTTGACGACCGCGCACTTCCACGTCATCCACGCCGAGAGTGCTTTAACTTCGTCAAGGGACACGTCAGGAGCGTAGCGAATGCCGCCCTTTGCGGGCCCGCGTGCAAAGTTGTGCTGTACGCGAAAACCCTCAAATACCTGTATGTGCCCTGTGTCCATGCGAACGGGAATATAGACCTTTAGTTCGCGCGACGGGACACGCATGACTGCATAAAGATCGTCGTCCAGCCCGAGGAGCTTGGCCGCGCGATCGAAGCGCTCGCTCATTGCCTCGAATGGATTTTTTTCATCACTGCCGCGAAAGCGTCGCATTTCGTCGGCCATCGGATTTGCCATGTTCTTTATATTCGTCTCCACTATAAGTGCTTGCCGTCCAACAGTTCGCCTGCCGGCCGCATCAGAATCTGGGTTGTTGAAAGGATTGTTTTTGGCCGTTCGCTCATCTTGTTCGCGAGCTGGGGGAATAGTTGGAATCCAAGCCTTGCCAATGCAGAAAATCTTAGCTTACCGCTTGAACCACGCGCAAACCAACCAGCGCGTTATCATCTTGAGCCAGTGACGCGCACTTTTATATTTAAATACATTCTTTTGCTCGTGGCGCTAATGCTGGCCGCGGCGGCCGTACCGGCGCAGAATGACAGCGATCAGGCGATCGCGATTTTCAATCATGGTCAGGACCTTCACGAGAAGGGCGATCTAGCCGGTGCGATCGCGGAATACGATAAAGCTCTGAAAGCCCTTCCCGAGTTTCCTGAGGCCGAATACCAGCGCGCGGCTGCCGAGATGGTGCTAGGTAATTTAGCGGAGGCCGAGGCATCACTTCGGCGGGCGACGGAGCTGCGTCAGGACTGGTCACTGGCTTGGGGAATGCTCGGTGACGTGCTGGTGAGAAAGTACTCGGCGGACGAGGCTGCTTCTCGACCCGAAATGTTAAAGGATGCCGACGCCGCTCTGAAGAAAGCTCTTGAGCTTGAC
>JBJMGO010000292.1:0-3800 GCA_045807825.1 Pyrinomonadaceae bacterium
ATGATCGGCGTCAAAGGCTACGCACCCGATCACGCATTCGTCATCCGCGACGAGACCGAGGTCGCCGCCTTGCCGCAGCTTCGCAGACCTCTCGTGGTCTCTCAAACGACGATCAAAGCCAAGACATTCTTCGACACCGCCGAGGCCATTAAGACAAAGACCAACGACAAGGTCGAGATCGTCAATACGATCTGCTCCGCGACACGAGATCGCCAGGACGCCGCTCGCGCTCTCTCGACAATGGTCGACGCCTTTTACATCATCGGCGGTCGCCATTCCTCCAACAGCGTAAAGCTGCTCGCGGTTTGTAAAGAGAATTGCGAGAAGAGCTTCCTGATCGAGACCGAGGAAGAGATAAACGACGGCGATCTCACCGGCGTCGAGACCGTCGGCGTCACTGCCGGCGCGTCAACACCCGACTGGCTCATCAAACGTGTCGTTGAGCACCTTGAGGCTCTCTGATCATCAACGGAAACCAAACCGCGCCTGCCGTCGTAAAACCCGAAGAGCTGCAAAACCTATGAGATCAAGCATCGGGACATCATTATTAGCTGCTTTTCTAGGTCTCATCGCGTCTGCCGGCGCGTCGATGATGTATGGCCAGCCTGCAGGTCCCGCGTTGACTCCGGCGGAAACGGCGATCGTGGAGAAGATGCGTCATCTTCGCGGCCTTGCGGATGATGTCAGGACCGTTGCGACCCGGCAACTCGCACTCGATATCCGCGCCTTGCCGAAAACCGCTCATAAGGTCGAGCTTGCCAACGATCTTGCCAGTCTTTCGACGGAGGGGGATTTTGGTCACGACACCTTGCAGGAGGTAGCAACTACGTTGGCTAAGGCACTCATCGAGCAGCCGCAGCCTATGAGCGATAACGAACCTGCATTTGCATACGTTGAATTAGCGACGCTCGTTCGCTACGAGCACGTTGACGCCAAGGTTGAGGATCCTCAATTCAAAGCTGCCTTCGCAAAACTCGAGGCTGACGATGCCGCCCGGGCCAAGGCGGACTTTACGCTGACCGATCTACAAGGCAAGCCGTGGTCGCTTCGCGATCTTAAAGGAAAGGTCGTGCTCGTAAATTTTTGGGCCACGTGGTGTGCGCCCTGCCGCAAGGAGATGCCGGACCTCGATGCTCTGTATACGCGATTCAAAGACGAGGGACTGGTAATACTTGCGATCGACGACGAGGAGGTCGCAAAGATAACCCCGTTCCTCAAAGACAAACCGGTGTCCTATACGGTCCTGCTTGATCCCGGCCGGAAAGTAAACGATCTATACCGTATAGACGGTATCCCAAAGAGCTTCATCTATGACCGCGACGGCAACCTCGTCGCCGAGTCGATCGACATGCGCACCCGAGACCAGTTTCTCGCGCTTCTCGCCAAAGCCAACTTGCACTAGCTTCTACTTCTTTAACCAGCCGAATAATGCATCGACCGTGATGTCGCGGTTAGTTTCGTAGATCGCGCGCGTCAGCGGTATCGACATCGGGCAGACCTGCAGGCAGTTTTGCGCGTTGCCGCAATTCTGAATACCGTCCTCATCCATAAGGCCGTTGAGCCGCTCCTCCTCGGTGATATTGCCCGTGGGGTGCATGTTCATGAGTCGAGCCTGAGCGATCGCCTGCGGACCGATGTAGTTGTCCTCGTGGTACTGCGGGCACGCCTCAAGGCAGCAGCCGCACGTCATGCAGCGGGAATAGGCGTATCGATCCTGCGCGACCTCATTCGAGATGTGCGGTCCTGGGCCCAGGTTATAAGTACCGTCGAGCTCGATCCAAGCGTGCACCTTCTTAAGGTGCTCAAACATCGGCTGTCTATCCACCTTCAGATCCCGCACATTCGGAAATTTAGACATCGGCTGCAGCGTGATCGTGTCGCCGCCGGATGCTACGAGAATGTCGTCAATCAGGGCCGAGCACGACTGCCTAACGCGGCCGTCGATACGCATCGTACAGATGCCGCAAACCTGCTCGAGACACGACATGTCCCACACCGGAGGCGTCGTCTGCTTGCCCTCGATCGTCACCGGATCTTTACGGATCTCCATCAACGCAGAGATCACGTTGAGGTTGCGGCGGTACGGGATCGCAAACGTCTCCCAATACTCTTCGGCACCCTCGCGCTCACGGCGCTGGATCTTAAACTTGATCTTCTCGGGCGGTTTATCAAGCCGCTGCTTTTCATGATGAGTGCTCATATGAACGAAATCTTGATCACTGCCCCTTCTCAAGAAAGTAGAGGTTTGAATACGCCTCTGAGATGTCAGCCTCCTCAAGCGAGTCGACGATCGGGTTTAGCCGCAATAGCTGCTTGCCGCGTTCGGACAGGTGCTCCCATTCGACGCGCGGAATGTTGATCTTTAACTGTGGCCGCTTGTGACCGCTCCGGTTATACCCTACGACGACCATAGTACGCGGAGTGTCCGTACGATTTGGCGTGCCGCGGTGCAGCCCACGTACGTCGCGAACCATAACATCGCCGGCCGACATCAGAAGAGGCTCGAACTTCGCCTCCGCCTCGCCGGAACGCACCATCTCGTCCGCAACCTCGTCCTCGATCAAATGACTCCCGCGCACGATCTCGAATGGGCCATTCTCCTCGGTCACATCAACTAGCGGAAAATTAACCGCAAACTGGAAAGGCTCCGACGGATCTAGCTCCGGCAGATCGGGTGACTGAAGGCTGTGATCGCGATGTATCACCTGGTAATCAGAATCCTTGAGAGGCGTGTCGCTTGCGAGCTCAGGCATGACGAGGTCACCGTCCGCCAACTCATCTAGGATCGCGAGGATGTCCTCATCCTCATAAACTGCAGTGTCGGCGAAAGGCCGAGTGAAAGGCAGCGAAATGTAATAACGGTTCGGACCGCGGGCTGACGCGGTGCCGTTAGCGATCCGCTCCGCCATGAGCGGTTCAAATGCCTTACGCCATTCCGTAATTAGATCGACAGGAAAATGCCCCCGCAAAATACAAAAACCATCCCGCCGCACCGTGTCAGCGAACTCTCGAATTTCCTCTGCCGTGTACTTGCCCATCACTGGGTTGATGACCGGGTTTTGAGGTGAGTTGCTGGCATTTACCGCAGGCACGTTCTGTAATTCAACCTGTCTCAGTGTTTGCCTCCGCCGGACGAGTAGTCACGTTTTCGCGGCTCTACGATGGAGACGTCCACAGGCTCGTACGAGAAGACGGGTGCCTCCTCCGCATATTCTGCAATGGTGGTTTTGAGCCACTCGCCGTCATTGCGCTCAGGGTAGTCTGGCTTGTAGTGAGCGCCGCGCGACTCATTTCTATTCAGCGCACCAAGCGTGATCACGCGTGCCAGCTCGAGCATATTCGCAAGCTGCCGTGCGTGCGGGATCGCCTGCGTCGCCCACAGGTTTGAGTCGTTGATCGATATCCTTTTGAATCTCTCCTGCAGCTCCCGGATCTTTTCATCCGTCGCCTGCAGCCGGTCGTTGTAACGCACGACGGTGACGTTATCAGTCATCACCTTTCCAAGCTCCTCGTGGAGCTTGTACTGATTTTCGCCGCCCGTGTTTTGAACGATAGACTCGTTGATCTGCTCCTGACGCCGCAGCTCTGAATCGTGAATGCCGTTCGTCTCCGTTTCGCCGCGTGCTACGTTCTTTGCATATTCGATCGCCGATGGAGCCGCGGTAAATCCGCCATACACGCAAGACACGAGCGAATTTGCACCCAGACGATTTGCACCGTGGATCGAGTAATCGCATTCGCCGGCGGCAAATAAACCCGGAATATTCGTCCGCTGTTCAAAGTCGACCCACAGCCCGCCC
>JBJMGO010000293.1:0-15587 GCA_045807825.1 Pyrinomonadaceae bacterium
GAGCCGGTCTTGTCGGATGCGAAACCGATCGAGAGAAAGTCAGATCGCGAATATAGATCTGCACGCGACCAGTGCTCGCCGGCATCGTCCGAACGCGCAACGCAGCCGTTGTAGCCGGCGACGGTTATCGCCGTCGTGGAGAGATACGCGACCGATGAGACGACCGCACCTTTGCAAGGGTCCGACGAACGCCACGTATCGCCGCCATCAGTCGTTGTCAGCACAATGCCATTCAGGCCAACGGCGGCGGCGTGAGTTTCGTCAAAGGCGTCGATGCGAAGGAGCTGCTCGCGGGTGCCGCTGGTCTGCTGCTTCCACGTGAGGCCGGCGTCGATAGTTTTTAGAATGCGGCCGTAGGTGCCGACGATCCAGCCGACGTTCCGGTCCTTGCCGGCGAAGACTATGGCGGCTAGATGATCTTTGGTGTCGATCGGAACCGGGCGCCAGTCTTTGCCGTTTAGTGTCGTGACGAGCGTGCCGCGCGAGCCGACTGCGAATGCCGTGTCCTCATCGCGGACGAAGACACCTGAAAGCGACACGGTGGTCCGCGCATCCTGACGCATCCAGTCAAAACCACCGTTCTCAGTGCGCAGTATCGTGCCGTCCGAGCCCACAGCGTAGCCGGTCACTTTGTCCGGCGCGAATTGTATCGAGTAGAGCGGATTGCCTTGAGGGAGTGGATTCTGCCACTGCCAGCCATCAGCGGAACGTTGGCCGAAGAGTGAACCGCTAAATAACGCGAAAAACACGAAAATGGAGCCGCCGAGTTGGACGGCTCTCTGTGCCCAGATCGAGATTTTGTGATTACGGATCTTCAGTTCGTGTCCTTTCGTGTCATTTCGTGGTTACAGTTCCTGCACGCCGATGTTGACGACCGCCTCCTCCAGCAATTCCGGATCGACACGGCCGGCGGCGGCGATGGTGCGGGCGGTCGAGTCGGCGATCTCCTGAATCTCGTGTCCCGAGTGTCCGCGTGTCCATTCCCACGTGATCTGATGGGAATTTGATGCCCTTTCGAGGCGTCGCCACCAGTCGTGGTTGGTTTTTTTTCTAAATTTGCCGTTCATCGTCTCGATCACATATCGGGAATCCGAAAGCAGGTGAACGCGGCACGCCTCATTCAAGTTTTCGAGCCCGATAGCAGCGGCAGCGATCTCGGCCTGCTGATTCGTGGCGTTGCCGAGGTACTCGCCGACGGCCTTCCAAAATCCTTTAAAGCCAAGCACCGCGACCGCGGCAGCACGCGTCGTCCCGCGGCCATTGCCGAGGCTCGAGCCATCGCAAACTATCGTCACGTCTTTCATCTACCGCCCTTCAATATGAATCACATTGTCGACGTAGTTGTCGAAGGTCTCGTCGTGCGAGATCACAAAAAGCTGGTCAAAGTGCTTGATGCGGCTGATCTCCTGAGCAAAATTCTCGCGTCGCTCGGCGTCCATGTTGGTTGTCGGCTCGTCAAAGAAGGCTATGCGAATATCGCTGAGCTGTTTTAGGATAGCGAGCCTTACGGCGAGTGCCGCGGCCATTTGCTCGCCACCTGAGAGGCTTTGGAAGGGACGCTCGTAACCCTCCTCCTCGACAGTGATCGCATAATCCTCACCCCATTTTAGCGTCCGCTCGGCATTGCCGGTGATCTCGCGAAAGAGCACATTCGCCTCCAAGGAGACGTGATAGACGTAGTTGCGGGCGACGCGCGGTGCGGCCTCCTTTAGGGTATCGCGGATGAAGGCGGTCGTCTCGGCGACGTTCTCGAGACGCTCTTTTTCCTGAAATTCACCCGAAAGCGAGGCTCGGAGCGTCTCAAACTGTGCAAGCTCGGCGGCGAGCTGCTCTTGCCGCTGACGTGAAAGGTCCAGCCTCGCGGCAGCCTCAGCATGACGTCGCTCCGTGTCGGCGGCTTGGCGGCGGAGTGCAAGATGACGTTCCCGATCGTAAGGCTCGGTGACGAGAGTTTGTCGTTGAGCTTCCAGGCCAGCGAACTCGGTTGTGATCCCGGCGAGCGTCTCGCGAAGCTCCGGCTCGCGGCTGGCGTCGGCTTGCAGATAATTTACACGGGAGCGAGGGTCGCCGAGTTCTCTCAGCTGTGTGTCGACGATCGTGAACTCGCGTTCAAGATCGGGGAGAGTTGCGATGCTTTTTTCGAGAGCGTCACGTTCCTTTTTTAGCTGCACGCCCTCGGCTTTGAGGTCCTCTTCGCGTTTGTTTAGCGAGTCGACCATCGAGGCGTAGCGGAGCGCGTCGCGGGCGGCTTTGAGCTCGTTTGTCACGGAACCGTGCTGCTGCTCGAATGTAGCGATCTGCGTATTGAGCTCGGCGAATTGGCTCGTGACAAACGACTCAAGCGTCTGCCCCGGTTGCAGATTTAAACACGCCTGCGAAAGGATCGGGCAGAGGCCGTTTTTGATCTCCTTTTGAAACCGCTGATCTCGCTCGAGACTGGCGCGAAGGCCGGCGATCTCACGGACAAGCTCGGCATCGCGCGATTCGAGACTTGAGACGTTGGCAGCAAGCACGGCTTTTTCGCGAGCTTCTTTTAGGGCTTGTGAGTTCTGTTTGTAGTTGTCGCGTAGTCGCGCGAGCCGAGCGTCCAGGCTGGTGATCTGTCCCGAGAGTGCACGCTGCTCGGCGACCTGTTTCTGAAGATGGTCGCGTGCTTTTTCGAATTCCTCTTGTTGAGCGATCTTTGGCCGGAGGTCGATGATCTCGCGTGCGGCAGCCTCGGCACGAGCGATGAGTTCGTTGACACGCTTTTGCTCGGCCTGGGCCGCACTGATCGCGTTTGCGAGACGCTCAGCTTCCTCGAGGCGGGCGAGGAGCTCGCGCTTCTCGGCGAGCTCGGCTCCTACCGTCTCAACGATTCTCGAGAGTTCACCGATCTGGATGGTATATCCCTGATGCTCCTCGGCAACAGCCTCAGTACGGGCGAGTTGGCCCTCGGCACGGGCGATCCGCTCGCGTGCGTCGGCTATGCCATTCGTGATGAAGCGTTCCGTTTCAAGCAGCTTTTGAGCGGCTTGGCGATATTCCTCAACCTTTAGAAGACGATCGAATGCGATCTTGCGGTCCGTCGCACCCTCGAGAAAAATGGCGGTGAATGTGCCCTGTGGGACGCCGATGGCCTGGCGGAAGAGCGAGCGGAGGTCAGTGCCGGGTTCCAATCCAAGATGCTGCCAAAGGAAGCGAAAGACCTCTTCCTTTTTATCGGCGATGCGGGTGCCAAGACGCGGATCGGTGACGTTATAGCCCGTACCGGTGTCGCGATAGACGATATATTCCCGTTCGTCGAGGCCGGAGATGAAGGTGACGCGGGCGTGGCCTTTTGCGGCGCCGCGCTTCAAAAAGTCTTCCTTTTTATACTCCAAAAGATCGAACAGGACCCACGCCACAGCCTCGATGATCGACGTCTTGCCGGCGCCATTCTCGCCGGTGATGGCGGTGGTGCCGCGTGGGAACTCGAAAACGGCCGATGCGTGAGATTTGATGTTCTCAAGCTCGATCTTGGTAATGTGCACGCGAGTTCAGTTTAGAACACCAAGAAGTAACCGCGAAAGACACGAAAGGGGCTAAAGCCAAGGAAACCCTTATTTAGCACCTTTCGCGTCTTTCGGTTAACTTATTGTTTTTTAATGTCGATGAGGCCGGCTACGGATGAGAGTTTTAGGAGGGCATCGCCACCGGGGCCGAGTTTGGCAACGATCGATTTTAGGTCGTCTGGGGCGACGTTCTCGGTTTCGATCTTAAAGGGGAACTCTATTTTAAATCCGCCCTCGGTGAAGGTCGCGGCGAGCCTGCAGCCTGTGAGGGCCGGGAGCGCAATTCTGATCGTGCCGTTCGTGGTGCTCATGGCGTAGGTGCCGCCGCTTTTCAGCTCACCGTTGAAGAGGACCGAACCTGAGATCGAATTCACGTCAAGAGCCCGGTGGGCGACGTGTGTGAGCGAGATCGCACCGCTATTCGTTTTTGCGCGAAAGGTGTCGCCGATATCGCTCGGGCCAGAATCCACGACGACGATGTTGCCGTTGGTGGTTTCGAGGTTTACCTGGCCCCACGATTCCTCGACCGTGACGCCGCCCTCGCCGGTGTAGGCGGATACGCCCTCTTTGATATTGCGGATCGATATGTCGCCGCCGACGGTCTTGACGTTGACCTTTCGCAGGCCGTCGACCTGCGCGTCGATCTCTCTGCCGGTGAGCTTTAGGGCTGTGCCGACGGGTGCGTCGACCTCGACGGTCTCGCCGCGAATGCACTCGGCATTGCCGCCGGGTGTGGCCTGCAGGTTCGTCATCGAGATCCAAACGGGTTTGCCGTCAGGGCCTTTGTCGACAACCTTGAATGCGAATTTTGGCCCGTCCTCGACATAAACTCGGACCTCGTTGCGATTCCAGCCGTTGATCCGCAGTGTACCCTGGGTGACGCAGAGAGTGAGGTTGACGTTGGGAGCGACTGCGATGGCCCTTTCATAAGTGCCGTTGCGGTCGCGTTCTGGGGGGGCAGGTGAAAAGACTTTGATCTTCTCTTTACCAGGCTTCGCAGGCGGCGGCGGAGCAGGCGTACTTTGCGCGCCGGCCTCTAGGGCGAGGCCTCCCGCGATGGCCGTTGTGAGTACGGCCAGAATGAACTTTTGAAGGATGTTCGACATGCTCAGAGGCCCGTTTACCGCAGGCTCGCGACCAGCTCCTCTTTTTGTGCGACCGAGTTGAGCAGGTCGATCTTGTTTTGATAAGCCGTGGAGAGCATCTGTTTGGCAGTCTCGTTTTTGGGGTTCTTTTTGACCGCGTCACGCATCCGGTTGATGGTGTTGTCGACCACCGCCATGTCGCGGGCGAATGAGACTTGCTGTGAGGCATTCATCACGTTCGGGTCCTGATCAGCAGTGACGCTCTTGTTAAGCGAAGCGATCGTCCTTACATAGCTCTCTTCGCCCGGAACGTAAGCCGCGTCGGCAGCGGTAATGGTCTGAGCGGCGTTCGTTGAATTCGATTGAGTGGCAACACGTCGCGGAGCAACTCGATAGCTCGCGGTTTCGTATGTCGCTCCGGTAGTGCGTGACGGAGCGGCAACTGTCGTGCCGGTCGGAGGGAGCAGGTCAACATTGACGATCCCCGGAGCGGCCGTCGTCTTTGGTTTGCTCGCGACGTTATCCGTATCTACCGGAGCCGGACCACTGAGCTTATACATCGCAAACAGACCGACCACTATGAGCAGGGCCGCGAGAGCACCGATCTGGGGATGGAGAAGATGTGCAAGAGCGCCGGAGAGTTTTTGCCACCACGGAGCGGCATCCTTCTGGATCTGTATCCCGTCCTCTATCCGTGTCCAGAGACGCTGCGTTGGCACCATCGAGTCAAATTCTCGGTCCAGGGCGGGGAATACAACCGCATTCTCATCCTCAGCCTGTGAGAGCAGCATCGCACACGTGTCGCAATCGCCGATGTGGTCGGAGACACGCGTGACCTCGCCCGACTGCAATTCGCCGTCAAGAAAGGCCTGGATGATACCGATGTCCAAACAATTGGTGTTCATAACGTTCTCACGCGCCCCGTCTGCCGTAAAACTTGGCAAATTCACTTCTCGCGCGTGCGATAAACGTGCCGATGCTCGATTCGTTGAGGTCCAAGGTCGCCGCGATCTCCTTATAAGAGAGACCCTGCTGCTTTAAGAGAAGGCAGCTCCTGAGCGGTTCCTTGATCTTGTCCAGGCAGCGGTGGATCTCGTTGATCCCTGCCGTCTCCTCGTAATCCGCCTCAACGGATGAGATCTTGTCTCCCTGTTGTTTGACGTAAGTCTCATCGCGGGTGTTCGCCCTAACATGTGTGCGAACAGTATTCTTTGCCACGTTTATAGCCACGCGGATAAGCCACGGGCGGAGCATCTCGTCATTTAGGATGGAATCCTGGTGACGATAGAGCCGAATGAACGTCTCCTGTGTGACGTCCTCAGCAAGAGCGGCATCTTGCACGATCGATCTCGCAGCCCGAAAAACGGTCCGGTGATGAAGCGTGAACGCCTCCTCAAACCCGATACTCTCCTTTCGTGCCGCCGCCGTCGTGTCGGACATTATGTCCACAAGAATGTCGGTACTCTCTTGCATCTTCAGCATCCGGAAATGCTCATCGAACGGAATACACCGCTAACGAGCGAAATATGACAAGAATGTACCGCTAACCTAGAGTTTTTTCAATCACTTGGGGTGACTGGCTAGGTGTCCTGTCAGCAGGGGAAGCAGATCGAGTGACTTAAGCCGGTCGAGAGGAAATACGCCTGATGAGCGGCCAAAGTTTCCGTCCTCTGTGTCCTCAGCGTTGCCTCTGCGATCTCTGCGTGGAAAGAACGCCTAACGCAGAGCACGCGGAGAAGGCGCAGAGAACGCAGAGAGAAGGAGCACAGATCCTGTGCTGCTGATCGGCGCGTCCAACCAAGAGCATTGAAAATGCCATCAAAAGGCTCTAAACTTTTGAAACTTGGACCTCCATTCACCGTGTCATCACTCGGGAAGGTCTGTAGACGAATAAGGACAATATGAGCAGTATTTTGGTTAGGAAGCTCCGGGACCAGCGTGGATTTAACCTGCTGGAGCTTATGATCGTGATCGCGATCATCGGTCTCTTGATCGGTGTAGGAGCCATCGGCTGGTCGGCCGCGAACAAGGCTGGCAACGAGGCTGCCGCGGCACAGCAGATGGACAATATTCGCAAGTATCAGGCGCAGTACGCGGGAAGAAGCCATGGCGAATTTGGCAGCTTTCCCGATCTCTGCGCTAAGGCAGGGCTCGACGAGCGCTTTAACATGGAGCAGCCTGTTGTAAATGGTTATCGCTTTACGATGACCCCGATCAAAGGATCCGGTTCCACCGCACCATCATATTCTGTTACGGCGGATCCGCAGCAGGCGGAGGGAGTTACGGCGACCGGAAATCGGCACTTTTACTTCGATTCTAGTTTGAGTACGATAAAGGCCACGGACGAGAATCGCGCCGCAAAGGCTGACGACCCGTCGATCTAATGCACAATTCATAATGCACAGTGCACAATTGTGCATTCTACATTTTGCACTTTGCATTGAGTCCGCGCCGTCTTAGCTCAGCGGTAGAGCACTCGCTTCACACGCGATAGGTCACAAGTTCAAATCTTGTAGACGGCACCATCTTCGAAAGAGAGGCACTTGTGGGTGCCTCTTTTTAGTTGGCAGCGCGGAATTTTCGCCGCTAGCCGTGGGCTTTTTGTGCGGAATATCACATTTAACTGGCTAAAGGCCGGTCAAACGGAGGTTCTACGCCTTTTTGATCAAGGCACGGCCGTTGCTAAAACCATAGGCGAGGACGAATCATTTTCCACCTTTACAACGTCTTTATAGGTGCGAAAAACGAGAACTCGTGGTTATAATATGGACATCGTAGACCTCTCAATGGCGTTCAACGAGGAAATTTCGGGAGCGGCGTCGACTGCCAAGACTCTTTTCGCGTTCGGGCTTAACCACAAAACGGCCCCGGTCGAGGTGCGTGAGCATCTTTATCTCCGCGACGAAGAGATCCGAGAGCTGCTCGCCATGCTGAAGAATGAGCTCGACGAGTGCATGGTGTTGTCCACCTGCAACCGCACCGAGGTCTATTGTGTCAGCAGCTCTGTGGCGATCGATGCAGATCACTTCAAGCAGATCGTTATCGATTTTAAGAAGGCGAATGGCGTCGTCTCGACAGAAGATTTCTTCTCGCTAACTTCGTGCTCGTCGAGCCAGCAGATGTTCAATGTGGCGACCAGCGTTGACAGTCAACTGCTCGGCGATTCGCAGATACTATCGCAGCTCAGGCGCGCGTACATGATCGCTCAGGAAGCTGGTGCGACCGGCAAGATCCTGCACCAACTCGTGCAGAGGGCCTGCAAGCTTGGCAAGCAAACATACAACCAAACTTCGCTCCATCATGGTGCCGCATCCATCAGTCTTGCAGCGGTAGAACTAGCGATCAACGAGGCCGGACCGCTTCGCTCGAAAACTGCGTTGATCATCGGAGCCGGCGAGATGGCACGCACGACTGCCGAGGCCCTCGCAAAGCGTCACATCGGCCGGCTCGTCGTCGCGAACCGAACTCTGGCGAACGCAGAGGTTCTTCGCGACGCTTTGATCACCGAGTTCGCGGTGGATTGCACCGCTGTCGATCTCGCTTCGATCGAGTCGCAGATCGGTGACGCGGACATCGTGATCGGTGCGACAGGGTCGCCTGATACGATCCTTACGAAGAACGCCCTTCCAGGTAACTCACGAAAGCAGCTCCTCATCGACATCGCGGTGCCCCGTGACATCGACCCTGAGGTCGCTGACCTCGAGAACGTGACGCTGCGGAATATTGATGACCTTCGCATGATAGTCGACTCTCACCACGAGCGCCGCACGCGCGATCTGCCGAGGGTGAAGAAGATGATCGTCGACGAGATGGTGTCATTCCTCACCTGGTATTACGCTCAGCCCCTGATGCCAACGGTTCTCAAAAAAGGACAGAAACCCACGCATGCCGAGGCTGCGGAAATAGTCCGAGTCAAAGAGTTCCTTAACAACAATCTCGCCTACATTCACAAGCTCGCCACGCAGTCGCAGGGTGATTTTGCGACGGAGCTCAGCAACCACTTCGGCCTGATCGAGAAGCTGCAGGCAATGAAGGTGCAGGAGTTCAACAAGGCAGCCTCCGTATGAACCGCATAGTTATAGGTACTCGAGGGAGCGACCTCGCTCTCTGGCAGGCGGAGTTTGTCCGCAGGTCACTCGAGGCGGAATTTACCGACATTGAGTTTGAGATAAAGATCATCCGCACTACGGGCGACGACGTGCTCGACGTGTCGCTGTCAAAGATCGGCGATAAGGGGCTTTTCACGCGTCAGATCGAGGCGGAGCTTCTTGCCGGCGATATAGACGTTGCTGTTCACAGTCTCAAAGATCTGCAAACAGAGCAGCCCGAGGGACTCACGATCGGTGCCGTCTGCAAACGCGAACTGCCGAATGATGTGCTCATCTCTCGCGACGGAACAACGCTTGACGAGCTGCCGCAAGGTGCAAAGGTTGCGACCGGCAGCCTGCGGCGGCGGAGTCAGTTGCTCGCGTACAGGCAGGACCTTCAGATCCACGACATTCGCGGAAATCTGAATACGCGGTTCCGAAAATTTGACGACTCCGATCTCGACGCGATGGTACTCGCGTACGCCGGCGTCGAGCGGCTTGGGATGAGTGAGCGGATCAGTCAATTGATCCCGATAGATGTACTCGTTCCCGCGGTCGGACAGGGCTCTGTCGCTGTCGAGATCCGGAGCGGCGATACGGATGTTGAGCAGGTTGTATCGAAACTGGACGACGCAGACACCCGCGCATGCGTGATGGCTGAGCGTGCCTTGTTGCGACGGCTCGAAGGCGGCTGCCAGGTGCCGATAGGCGGCTATGCGACTATCGAAGATGAGACACTTACGCTGGATGCGATAGTCGGCAGTCTCGATGGGAAAACGATCTATCGCGAAACGCGTTCTGGGCAGGCGAGCGAGCCCGTGCAGCTTGGCGAATATGTCGCTCAGGCTCTGCTCGATCAAGGTGCCGACTCCGTTCTGAATGAGTCGAGAGCCGCCGCTAATTGAAAATGACAGTCATCGTCGTGCGCCGAGACGACAATTTCTCTCAGATGTTGAGAGACGCCGACATCGACGTTAACAACATTGAGCTCGTCACAACTGAGGTCCTCGATGACCTAAGTGAATTTGAAAACTCTCTTGCGAGTCTCGATAGCTACGACGGAATCTTCTTCACAAGTCCAGTGGCTGCCCTCGTTTTTATCGATCGTATCGAGCCGCGGCTAAAGCCGACGCTCTATGCCCTCGGCAAACGAGCCGCTGCCGCGCTGAGCCAGGCGGGGTTTGTCGTGAGAACCATCCCGGGAGCGAATACGGCCCATGAGATGCTGACGGCATTCGGAGAGGAAGAGTTTGCGGGGAAGGATCTGCTTTTCGTCAGAGGCGAGCACAGTATGCGAACGATCCCTGAGAAACTCGCGGGGATCGCAGACATCGACGAGATTGCTGTCTACCGCACGATTGAAGTGGAACTAGCGGAGCAACTCGAAAGCGATATTCGCACGCGGCTCACGAGCGGTCAGGTAGAACTGGCGTGCTTCTTCAGTCCATCGGCGGTAGAGGCGTTTGAGAAGAGATTTGGAGCGAGCGTTAGTGCCGCAGCGATCGGAGAAACGACCGCCGCGAGAGCGAGAGAGTTGGGCTTTACGGTCGAGTTGGTAGCATCACAGGCGACGAACCACGTTTTTGCAAGAGAGTTGATCGAGATATTGCAGAGGAAACAGATTGTCTAACGATTCACTATTTGTCAGGGCCTTACGGGGTGAGAGGGTGGAGTGGACGCCGGTGTGGATCATGCGGCAGGCGGGCCGCTATTTGCCTGAGTATCGCGCGATACGTGAGAGGACGGATTTTCTCGGCTTGTGCAAAACGCCGGAGCTTGCGGCAGAGGTTACGATCCAACCGGTCGACATCATCGGCGTCGATGCCGCCATACTTTTCTCCGACATCCTTGTGATCCCGGAGGCGATGGGGATGCACCTTGAGTTGATCGAATCCAAGGGCCCGAACTTTCCCGATCCCATCCGCTCGGCTGCTGACATCGATAACCTCTCGACAGACATTCTGGGGCGTCTGCAGTACGTGTTCGACGCGATCAAACTCACGCAAGAACGTTTGAATGATCGTGTGCCGCTGATCGGATTCTCCGGCGCACCGTGGACGCTGATGTGCTACATGGTCGAGGGCAAGGGGTCGAAGAATTTTGACACAGTCAAGAGCTTTTGCTATCAGGAGCCACAACAAGCGCATCGGCTGCTGGACATGCTTGCGGACTGCGTGATCGAGTACCTGAATGCAAAGATCGCTGCAGGCTGTGACGCGGTCCAGATCTTTGACACCTGGGCCGGTGTTCTGTCGCCCTCAGATCTCGACGAGTTTGTGCTGCCGTATGTCGCTAAGATCTGCGACGGGCTAAACACCAACGGAGCTCCGGTGATCTATTTTCCAAAGGGTGTGCCAGATACTGCAAAGCTCGCTTCGCTCAACTGCAACGCCCTCGGTATCGACTGGACAAAGGACATCGCTAAGGCAAAGGCCGAGGCAGGCGGCAAGGTCGTTCAGGGAAATCTCGACCCGTGCGTGCTTTTCGCATCAAACGATAAGATACGCACGGAAGTGAAACGCATACTCGACGCCGTTGGCACGGGTGGCGGACACGTTTTTAACCTCGGCCACGGCATCCTGCCGACTACGCCCGTGGAGAACGCAAGATATTTGGTCGAATGCGTAAAGGAGCTTAGTTCCGTCAACGCCGACCGTGCACAAATAGCATGAGTAATACAAAGGCGATCGATTTCGCCGTACTCAAAAAATTTAATTCACAGGGGCCGCGATACACCTCGTATCCGACGGCACCGATGTTCTCGCCAAAGTTTACGGATGAGGACTTTGTCGCGGAGATCCGCGACACGAATCGTGCCGGCTCGACGGGGCCGGTTTCACTCTATTTTCACTTCCCGTTCTGCGCCAAGCTCTGCTACTTCTGCGGCTGCAATATGAAGGTCTCAAACGACCGGGCAGTCATCGACGATTACAACGGCTACATCAAGCGTGAGATCGACATGGTCTCAACAATGTTAGCTAAAAGCCGTGAGGTCACGCAGATGCACTGGGGCGGCGGCACGCCGTCGCATCTCGAGCCGGACGAGATCAGGGACATCGGGAACTACATTCTAGAGCGCTTCAATTTTGCCGCCGATGTCGAGCAGAGCGTTGAGATCGATCCGAGGAATATGCGGCGGGACCATATCGCCGCGTTTGCCGAGATAGGATTTAATCGCACAAGCTTTGGGGTGCAGGATTTTGATCCGCAAGTGCAGGAGGCGATCAATCGTGTCCAGTCCGAGGAGATCACGCGGCAGGTCGTTGATTGGTCGCGTGAATTCGGCTTCAGAAGCATCAATCTCGACCTAATCTACGGGCTGCCGTTTCAGACGGTAGATACGTTCCGCGACACTGTCGACAAAGTGATCGATATCTCACCGGACCGCATAGCTGTCTTCAACTACGCTCATGTGCCGTGGCTCAAAAAGCACCAGCGAATACTCGGTGAGCAGCCAATGCCGGTTGCGCACGAGCGACTTGCAATATTAGAGATGACGATCCAGCGACTCGTTGACGCCGGATACGAATACATCGGCATGGATCACTTTGCAAAGCCAACCGACGAGCTCGCGATCGCACAAAAAGAGGGCACCCTGTATCGCAACTTTCAGGGATATTCGACCAAAGCCGGTGCCGACGTATACGCCTTTGGCGTGTCGGCGATCTCGCAATTCGAGAATATCTACGCACAGAATGAGAAGGAGATCCGCGAGTACTACGCTCGCATCGACGCCGGGCGTGCTGCAACCCGCGTTGGCTATCGGATGACCGCGGACGACCACATTCGCAAAGAGACGATCATGCAGCTCATGTGCAACCTTGAGATCGACAAGCGACGGATCGAGAGGGAATTCGACATCGAGTTTGACAAGTATTTTGCCGCGGACCTGCCAAAGCTCGATCCATTTATCGCGGATGGATTACTCGAAGAGAACGATTCGCACATTCGGGTCATCGGATCTGGCATCCTGATCATTCGCAACATCGCGATGGCTTTCGATGCGTACCTCGAGCAGATGATGCGTGAGAAGCCGGTGTTTTCGAAGACTGTTTAGAGTTTTTCTTTTCTCTGCGAACTCTGCGTGACCTCCGCGCCCTCAGCGTGAAACGCACGGTCAACGCAGAGCTCGCCGAGATCAACGCAGAGGACGCAGAGACAAGATGAGCGAGAAAATCGGTGTCATTCTCCTTAATTTGGGCGGGCCCGATTCGCTCGATGCTGTCGAGCCGTTTCTCTATAACCTTTTTTCTGATCCAGATATCATCGACTTTCCAGGCAGCTTTCTGTTTCGCAAACGGCTCGCAAAGCTCATCTCCACGCGCCGTGCGCCGATGGTGCAAAAGCAGTACGCGAAGATCGGTGGCAAGTCTCCGATAAAAGAATTCACACTTCGGCAGGCTGAGCTGCTTGAGGAGCGTTTGAATGAGCGGCTGCCGGCGAAGGTGCTCGTCGCGATGCGGTACTGGAACCCATCAACCGATGACGCGATCGACGCCGTGATCGAGGCGGGGATCGACAAGGTCGTGCTCCTGCCGCTTTATCCGCAATTCTCAAAAGCGACGACTGTCTCAAGCAGCAAGGAGTGGGAAAAGAAAACAAAAGAACGCGGAGTCGCAGACAAACTCAAAGTTGACACGATCAACCACTATCATACTGACGATAAATACATCCAGGCGGTCGTCGAAAGGATCAACGAAGGGCTGGAGCGTTTTGCTCCGGAGGTTCGCGATCAAGTCACCGTTGTCTTCAGCGCACACGGCACGCCGATGAAGCTCGTTCGCTCGGGCGATCCTTATTCAGGTCACATCAAGGAGACGGTCGCGGCCGTTATGGGGAAGGGCGGTTATTCACAGCCGCATACCCTTTGTTATCAGTCCAAGGTCGGCCCGCTCAAGTGGCTCACGCCGTCGACGCCGGACACGGTGCAACGGCTTGCTTCAGAGGGCGTCAGGCACATGCTGATCGTGCCCATAGCGTTTACGTCAGACCATCTTGAGACGCTTTTCGAGCTCAATATTGAATATCGCCGTGTCGCAAAAGAAGCGGGCGTCGAGCAGTACGAGGTGACAGATGGCCTGAATGACTCGCCGACATTTATCGACGCGCTGGCGGGACTGGTCTTTGAGAAGCTTGGGCTTGAGGCTGATGCAAAAGGAGTCGCGGCGTGAAGAAAGTTGCCGTCATCGGTGCCGGGGTCTCGGGTCTCTGCGTCGCACATCGCGCTCAAAAAGCAGGTGCTGATGTGACGCTATTCGACGCATCGGAGCGTGTCGGCGGCAATATTCACACTGTCACCAAGGAACATTACATCTACGAGCATGGGCCGAATAGCCTGATGGCGAACGGCGAGATCTTTGAGCTGATCGATGACCTAGGCCTCACTGGAAAGATCGTTAAGACGCGGCCGGCGGCAAAAACGCGATACATTCTACGAGACGGCAAACCTGTCGCTCTGCCCGGCAGCCTAGCTGCTGGATTGACTACCAAGGCGTTTTCCGTCGGTGGTCGGCTTCGCGTGCTCAAGGAGCCATTCATCGGCTCAAGGACATCGGACGAGGAATCCGTGTACGGCTTTATTGAGCGTCGCCTGGGACGTGAGATGGCCGAGTATGCGGTTGATCCTTTCGTGTCGGGTATCTACGCGGGCGACCCGCGAAAGCTGAGTCTTACTAACGCGTTTCCGAAGTTTCACAACCTAGAGACAACGAGCGGCAGCCTGATCAAGGGTGCGTTGTGGGGCAAAAAAATGCTGGCAAAGGCCGTCCCTGAGGGAGCTCCGAGGATGTTCTCATTCGCGAGCGGAATGCAGACGCTCGTCGACGGCATTGCGGAGAATTTGAGCGACATTCGTCTAGGAACGCCGGTCGAGAATTTTGCAAAACAGAACGGTGGCTACGCAATTAACGGCGAGAGATTTGACGGCGTTGCGCTGTGCACACCAGCGCGAGCGACGGCAAAATTTGTCGAGGGTATTGATGCAGATGCGGCAAACGAGATCGAGGGAGTTTACTATCCGCCGATCGCAGTCGTGTATGCCTCGTACAAAAAACAGCAGGTCGGCCTCGAGCCGGATGGTTTCGGCATCCTGATCCCCGGAGTCGAGAAGCGCGACATTCTCGGAGCTTTATTTAGCTCGTCAGTTTTTGACGGGCGTGCTCCCGAGGACGAGCATCTGTTTACGATATTTGTCGGTGGCAGCCGCAGGCCTGAGTTATGTGATGGCACGGATGACGAAGTGATCGCCATCGCTCTGCGCGAGATCGCCGACATCATGCAGATCACCGGCGAGCCGGTCTTCACCGATATCAAACGCTGGGAGCGATCCATCCCGCAGTACAACATTGGCTACGAAAAGGTAACCGCAGCGATCGATAAGATCCAGGATGAGAATCCCGGCCTCGTCGTCTGCAGCAATTTTTACAAAGGTATTGCGGTTGGCGAGTGTGTAAAGAACAGCATCACCGCGACCGAGAGGCTACTGTCATGAGCAACTTCGATCTGTTTCCTGGGTTTCCCACCACCCGCCTTCGCCGCCTTAGGCGAACGGCCGAGCTTCGCGAGATGTTTCGCGAGACGCGGCTGCATCCGACTAACTTCATCTATCCGCTCTTTATCGTCGAGGGCAGCGGCGTCAAAAAAGAGATCTCGTCGATGCCGGGGCAGTTTCAGATGTCCGTCGACAATGCTGTCGCCGAGTGTAAAGAGCTGCTCGGTCTCGGTATTGGATCGGTCATTCTGTTTGGAATTCCCGCCGACAAAGACGAAGTCGGCTCGGGTGCGTACGACGACAACGGCATCATCCAAAAGGCGATCCGCGAGATCAAACGTGCTCACCCTCAGATGGTCGTCATCACGGATGTGTGCCTGTGCGAATACAC
>JBJMGO010000294.1:0-20203 GCA_045807825.1 Pyrinomonadaceae bacterium
ATGTTAACGACCCCACGCTGGCTGGCACAGGGATCGATCCCGCAGGTTGTGTTTGGAGCCTGCCGCTTGCGGTTGGTGATACTGCTTTCTGCGTCAAAGGACCGGTGGCGGCGGTGACAGGTTCGCACACGAACGTGGCGACAGCGGCAGCAACCTCTGCTGTTGGCAATCCCTCCTCAAGCCCATCAAACGCCGTCTATGCGACAAGCGCGCTGTCGATTGCCAAGAGTGCGACTGAGAGCTATTTTTCAGCCGCAGGGAATCTCCTCCATTATTCCTACCTCGTCACCAACACCGGATCTGCTCCTCTGCTCGGCCCTGTGACGGTATCCGACGACAAGTCTGCAGATGAAGGCTGTCCGGCGGTTAATGCAGTCGGCGATCTCGATGATTTTCTCGATCCCGGCGAAAGCATTACTTGCTCGGCCACATATTCTGTACAGCCGGCTGACGTGAGCGCGGGCTCGATCACAAATCTGGCATTTGCTTCTGTAAATGGCGCAACCTCGAACACTGCAAGCAAGACTCTCAGCCTGCCGGCCGACTTGGCAGTAACCAAGACCAGTTCACCCAAGCCATACGTTGCCGGCAGTTCATTCCGATACTCCATCGTCGTTACGAACAATGGCCCCAACAATGTGACCGGTGCTCAAGTGACAGATGTCCTGCCGGCCGCACTGGCAGGCTTTAGCTGGACGTGCTCGGCTTTTGGCACCGGAGCCTCGTGTGGGACTTCGGGTCCGGCAGTTGGAGACATTAATGCTCTGGTGAATCTTCCGGTTGGGACGCAGGCGCTCTTCACGGTGACCGGCACGCTGCCGGGCGGCACCACCGGCACACTCATTAACACGGGGACGGTAACGCCGCCATCAGGTATCGTAGACCTTGTCCCCGGTAACAACACCGCTACAGACAATAACCCTGTCGGCCCGTCCGCCGATCTGGCTATAACAAAGACCAGCGCACCAAAGCCTTACATCGCGGGTGGGCCGCTGACGTACACGATCACCGTCACCAATAATGGGCCGACGAATGTTGTCGGAGCAACGGTCAGGGATATCGTACCTGCCGACCTCTCGAGCGTCAGCTGGGTGTCAGGCACAACCGGCACGGCGGCCGTGACGAGCGGCAGCACAGGTTCTGGGAATGATCTCTCGGCTACCGTGAACATCACATCGGGAGCAGGCAATTCCGTAACCTTTACTGTGACAGGCACGGTTCTTATAACGACTGCGGGACCCATCGTCAACACGGCCACTGTCCAGCCGCCAGCAGGCATATCCGATCCTGCTTTGGGCAACAACACCGCAACCGATGTCAATGGCGCCACCCAGCAAGCAGACCTTGCTGTAACAAAGGTAAGCTCGCCGAACCCCTATGTGCCCGGTTCTGCCCTCACGTATACCGTCGTGGTCACGAACAACGGCCCCGACGCCGTAAACGGTGCGCGCGTACAAGACCGCTTTCCAGCACAGATAGCAGGATTTTTGTGGTCATGCTCCGCGTCGGGTGCCGGTGCTTGCCTGCGTCCGAGCGGTGTCGGTGATATCGACACGCTCGTCAACCTGCCGGTAGGTGCTCAAGCAACATTCACTGTATCCGGAATTGTGCCGCTCTCGACGTTTGGTCGACTCAGCAACACGGCCGCGGTGACGCCGCCGCCAACCATCTTAGATCCGGTAATGTCCAACAATGTCGCTACCGATCAAACGAACCTTACGCCAAGCGCTGCACAGGTGTCCGTCTCGGGCCGGGTTCTGACTGGGGATGGGCGCGGTGTTAGAAATGCCCTTGTGGTGTTGACTGGCAGCAATGGCGAGTCTGTGTATGCAAGAACCTCAGCCTTTGGGTATTTTCGCTTCGAGAATGTGCGTTCGGGTGAGAGTTATGTAGCCTCGGTGATGTCGAGACGAATGCACTTTGCGGCCCGTTTCGTCAGTGTGAATGACTCCTTGGCCGATCTCGACTTTGTTTCTCAGCAGTGATCTTGGAAAGCGGTCTAGGCTACGGCTCCTATGAGCCTTTCGATCCCGAGGATGATCAGGTAAGAAGTGGCTGCGATTAAGCCCGCGGCCGGAATGGTGAGTACCCATGCCCAAACGATCCGTCCGGCGACACCCCACTTTACGGCTGAGAAACGCTTGGCGGAGCCGACTCCGACGATGGCACCCGTGATGGTGTGTGTTGTTGAAACGGGAATTCCAAAGAATGTAGCTCCAAAAAGTGTCAAAGAGCCGGCCGTTTCGGCGCAAAAGCCCTGAACCGGCACGAGCTTGACGATCTTTGTTCCCATGGTCTTGACGATGCGCCAGCCGCCGGATAGTGTTCCGAGAGCGATCGCTCCGCACGCCGCGATCTCGACCCAAAGCGGTATGTCCGGGAGCTTGCCCTCGGGCGTCAAATGAAGAAAACCGCCCGCGACAAGACAGATGGTAATAATACCCATCGTCTTTTGCGCGTCGTTGCCGCCGTGACCGAGGCTGTAAGCCGCGGCGGAGAATAGCTGTCCAATTCGAAATATCCGATCCACGCGGTTGACCCGCACGCGGTGAAAGATCCAGTAGACCGCGACCATCAAGACGAACCCAAGAAGCAAACCAATGAGCGGTGAAAGGACTATGAATGCAAGGGTCTTGATCCAGCCCTCCGGCTTTAGCACGCCGAAGACGCCTCCGGTGCCGTAATTCCACACAAACGCGGTCATCGCCGCTCCCGCGTAGGCTCCTACAAGAGCATGCGAGCTCGACGTCGGGAGGCCAAAATACCATGTGATGAGATTCCACCCGATCGCTCCCAGCACGGCGCCGAGCAGCACGTACAACTGGTCAGATGCGGGGATCTTGGTAATATCCACCAAGTCTCCGCCGACCGTCTTAGCGACGGCCGTCCCAAACACAACAACAGCAATGAAATTGAAAAAACCAGCCCAGATCACCGCTACGGTCGGTGAGAGCACGCGCGTCGCGACAACGGTGGCGATCGAGTTGGCCGCGTCGTGAAAGCCATTCGTATAGTCGAATGCGAGTGCCGCCGCGATGATAATGACGACGAGCGTCAGCGAAACGGTATGTGCGTCCATGTTACGGCGTTATCAGTTGTGCTTTAGCACGATGCTTTCGATGATGTTGCCGACATACTCGCACTTGTCGGTCGCATTCTCGAGCATGTCGTAAAGCTCTTTGTACTTGATGAGCCGGACCGCATCGGGCGAACCCTTGAATAGCTCGGCCATTGCACGAAAGTAAATATCGTCGGCGTCGTTCTCCAGCCGCTGGATGTTCAATAGGTTCTGCTCCATCCCTTTCGCGACCTCGAGCCGTGAAACGGCTCCGATGATCTCGCCCGCAAGCTTTTCAATGATCGCCGCGAGCTGCTGTGCATGGGGATCGCTGCCGTGTATGTCATACATCACGATGGACCGCGCCGAGGCGTCAATGTAATCGCAGACGTCGTCGAGAGCCATCGCGAGCGAGTAGATGTCCTCACGATCGAAGGGCGTGATAAACGACCGGTTCAGCTTGGTCGTGACACTGTGCGAGAGTTCGTCGCACTCGTGTTCGACGTTCTTGATCTTTTTTGAGAAGGAGTCGAATTCGTCATCCGGAGCCTTGAGCATCAGCACCAATATGCTTGCGGCTTCCTGGATCTTTTCGGCCATTTGCGAAAAGAGGGTAAAGTACTGAGTCTCCTTGGGTAATAAGCTGAACGCCATCTTCTAGGTTCTCCGAGATCTTGAACTTTAACTATAAGCAAACTATATGCGCGGGCCGTATCACAGGCAACGCACGAAAACACGATACTAACTGCTCTCTGCCGATTCGAGGTTACAGTATACTTAACTTTTTTAGGCGAACGGCGTGTGCCTCGGAGGCCATCAAAACTCCGCCTTTCACCACGCCCGTCTCCCTGGGCACCGGCACATCCTTTTGGAGGTCTCTATGAGGCGGAATCGATACTCTAAGCGTCTTGCGGTCTCGTTGTTGGCGCTCACGTGGCTTGCTTTGCCGATCGCGGTCGCTGCTCAAGCTCCGCAGATCGTTGCACCAAAGAACAAATACAACACGCGCGACGACATTCAGCTCGGCCAAAAGGCGGCGGATCAGGTCGAGCGGCAATTCCCGCTGATCAACGACGCGGACGCGCAGGCCTATCTCACGCGCATCGGCGACCGGCTCGTGGCAGCGATACCGGAGCAGTTTCAGCACGCGGAATTCAGGTACGAATTCAAATGGGTCAACGCCAGCGATCTCAACGCTTTTGCGCTGCCCGGCGGTCCGATGTACGTCAACCGCGGCATGCTTGAGAAGGCCAACAATGAGGGTGAGCTCGCGGGCGTTATGGCTCACGAGTTGAGCCACGTTGCTCTTCGGCATGCCACGGCACAGGCGACAAAAAATTCGAGCTTTGGTAATACAGCGCGAGGTATCGCCCTGATCCTCGGCGGAGCAGCCGTTGGCGGCCAAGCCGGAGCTGAATTGGGAGCGGCCGCCGCACAGAGCTTTATGCTCAAATACAGCCGCGAGTACGAATCTCAGGCGGACGCTCTCGGAGCGATAATCATGGCACGTGCTGGGTACGATCCGATCGACCTCGCAAACGTATTCCGAACGATCGAGAGTCAAGGCGGCTCGAACGGCCCGCAGTTCCTGAGTGATCACCCCAATCCCGGCAACCGGTATCAAGCGATCACGAACGAAGCTCGTTATCTAACGATATCGCAGAATCCGCCGATTAAGATGACACGGGATTTTGAGCGGATACAGGCACGATTTCGCTCGATGCCGCGTGCACGATCGATGTCGGAGATAGAACGCGGCGGCGCGGCAGGCAACGGCCGAAGCGGCGGCACTTATGATCCGGGGGCGAATGGCAGGTACTCGGATAACGTGCAAACACCATCCAGCCGCTTTCGCACTTACAGCGAGGGGAATGTCATCACCGTCAGCATCCCCGATAACTGGCAGGAGATTGGCGGCAATGACGGCGTCGCGTTTGCTCCGGCCGGAGCATTTGGCAGCGAGGGTATAACGCGGGGTGTCATGATAGGTGTCGCACAAGGTGCTGCCAACCTTTCACAGGATACGCAGAGTTACCTGAGCAGCATTCTGCAGAACAATAATTATCTACAGCAGAATGGCAGCCTCTCCCGGACGTACATCGGTGGACGCCAGGCGTTTACGACGACACTCTCAGGCCGCTCGCCTGTCACCCGTCGTACCGAGACCGTTACGGTTTATACGACCCAGACACGCAATGGCAAGTTGCTGTACTTCACGACTGTCGTGCCGGAGAGTGAATCATACGCCTATTCAAATGCATTCCACAGTGTATTGAGCTCGGTGCGATTTACTGACTGACGAGCGTCGGCTATAGTTGATCGGATCCTTTTAGTGAATCGGAAAGGCCGCGTTGATCGCGGCCTTTTTTATCCGCTTTCCGGCTTTACGGTAGTCAGTAGCGCGATAGCGGCGAGGGAAACTATCCCACTCGCGATGAACGCCGTTGGAGCCCCGGCGCTGTTCCACACCAAGCCAAAGAGCAGTGATGCAGGAAATACAGTTACACCAAAAGCGAGGTTGTAGAGCCCGAATGCCGTGCCGCGTTTTCGCGGTGGGACCATGTCGGCCACAAACGCCTTTTCTACGCCCTCGCTTAGACCAAAATAAATGCCGTAGATGACAAAGAGGGCCCAGCATTCCCACGCCGTCGTGACAAAAGCAAACCCGAGGTAAACGGCCGCGTAGACGCTCCAGCCTCCGATGATCACCGCCTTGCGGCCTACCTTGTCCGAGAGATTCCCGCCTATTAATGAGAATACGACCTTGCTGATATTCAGCACCATCCACAACAGCGGCAGGACCAGGGGCGCGATCCCTGCCTGGACAGCACGCAGCAGGAGAAACGCGTCAGTGGAATTTGAGAGAGTGAAGAACGAGATCGTGATCAAAAATCTTTTGAAGTTCGCGTCATAGCCCTTGAGCGTTAGCTTCACAGGCTCCGCGTCATGATGCTCGCCGAGATTCTTCTCGCGAACGAAGAACATGATCACGAACAGCCCCAGCACAACCGGTACCGAAGCAAAGAGGAAAACGCGTTGGTACTCAGCAACCGTCGGGCTGCTCGTGTTCGCTGCGAATATCCAGAGCAGCAGGAATGCGAAGACCGGGCCGAGCACCGCGCCCATGTTGTCCGCAGCCCGGTTAAAGCCGAATGCAAATCCGCGTTCCTTCTCCGGTACGCTGTCGGCTAGGAGCGCGTCTCGCGGCGCACCGCGAATACCCTTTCCCGCGCGGTCAGTCATTCGTACGAGCAGGACCTGCGGCCAACTCGTGACGAATGCCAGGAACGGCCGCGTTACGGCGGCCAGTGAGTACCCCAAAAACACCGGCAGCTTTCGATTCTTAAATCTATCGCTGAGGTAGCCGGAAAATAGCTTGAGCAGGCTTGCCGTTGATTCAGCAAAGCCTTCTATGAGTCCGATCGCGAATGGCGACGCGCCAAGGCTGAGCGCCAAAAAGGCCGGGAGCAGCGGGTAGATCACCTCACTCGAGGTGTCATTAAGGAGTGATACCGCGCTCAGGGCGAGAACGTTCCGCGGAAGCGCCACATAACGGCGCCAACCGGACGGAACTCTCTTGGATGTCGCCTCCGGCACTCCTGCGTTTTATTTCGGCTGACTGTGTACGGGCGGGCGTGGTGCCTTTGCTGACCCGAGCATCAGGAAGAACGCACTACCGGCGATCGCGATCGCCACGATGACGCAGACTATCGCGACTCGAAACGCCATCTTCAATGTCCGTTTGAGCAGCTTGAAAGCAATAAAGGCGATCGCCAAAAAGATGAGAAAGAACGCAATCCCGGCAAAGATGCCGAGACCGCCTGCAAGGGGGTTTGCGTCCAATAGGATCATTTTTGTTTCTCCTCCAAAGCCTTCTCGATCTGTGCGACGTCGTTCTCGGTCAGCTCCTGTGACTGGGTTGGGAGCTTGTAGTCCTCATCGGCCCAAGCGCCGAAATCGAGCAGCTTACATCGTTCGGAACAAAAAGGACGAAATTCATTCCCCTTGAACTCTGTTTCGCGTCCACAATGTGGGCACTTTACACGCATAGCAAATGTAGATTATCGCACGGCGACCCGAAGCGAAAAGATGTTGTATTTACGTTAGGGTGAGTGCAATGATTTAGCTGAGCTGATTTGCCGAACGGAGCGTATCAAATACTCGTACAGCATCTAAGAGACGGAATGTAGTTATGAGCGATTACAAAGAGAAATTCAACTCGTGGGCAAAGAAGGCCACGGAGAAGTTTGAGGAGATCGACGCCCAGATCGGGCTTAAAGACAGGATCGAATCCGGTGCAAAGGTCGTTGTCGACACTGCAAAGACAGGCGCCGACTACATCAAGACCGAGGCCGAGAAGTCCGACCTTGGACGCCGCGCGGTAAAAGTAGCGGAGGACGCCGCATCCACGGCCGGTGATGCCGCGAAAACCGCCTGGACAGCTAGCGAGCCCGTCCGCGACTCTGCCGTTGATCTTGGTCAAAAAGCTGGGGGCGTTGTCGTGGACACAGCCGAGAAGGCCGGTGACACGATTCGCGATGCCGCCGGAGGCGTCGGCACAAACGCCAAGCGCGTCGCAAAGGTCGTAGGCTTTGGCTCAAGTCTCTCTACCACGCTTGATGCAGGACTGAACTCGGCCAAGAAGGCAGCCGAATGGGCCGCTGAGGATCCGCTGCGTGCAGCGACGACGGGAGCGTCGATGGCGATCGGTGCAGGACTGGGCATCGTGCTCACCGGGATCTCGTCGCACTGGCTATTTAATTCGGCAATTCCGACTTGGTCGGTAAAGAAGCTCGCCGAGAGCTTCAACGGGTATCTCTCGCGGCGTGAGGCCTTAATTCAGGCCGGCATGCTGAACGAAGCAGATGCCGATCGCATCAAGTTTGAAAGAGACATCGCAAAACGCATCGGAGCGCCGCTGCTTGGAGCCTTCTCGTTCGCTTCCGGAGCCGTGATGCTCACTCAGGTGCTCAACCCGGCGACGGTAACAGGATTCCCCATCGGCACCATTCTTGGCGGCAATCCGCTGCTCGAGGGAGTATGGTTCTTTGGGAACGGGATGGTGTGCTTTAAGACGAGTTACGATTTCTTTATGATCGCACTTGCGGGTGACTCGGATGTGGAGCGGATGGTGACGGAGATCAAAGGGCTGCTCCCGCAGGCTAGCTGATCTGGATCGGGAACGGCACGAAGCACAGCACGAAGATAACTAGCGTAAGAAGCGCAACGAGCTTCCTGTTTCGATCGAGTGGCGTCATGTCCCACGGCTGCGGGTGGCGTATCTTCATCATGACTGCCAATATCACCGCCACGAGAAAGCCGCTCGGGCTCCCGTAAACTATCAATCCGACAATAGATAATCCAGCCATTAGCGGAAAGGCGATCCTGCCTGTCCACCGGTGCACCCTTTCGCCAAAGACAGCGTAGATCGCATGTCCGCCGTCGAGCTGACCTGACGGGATGAGGTTCAGCGCGGTTACCAGCAGTCCGATCCACGCCGCGTAGTAAAAGGAGTTGCCGTAACTGGTCGCGGGATCATGCCCGACCAGCGAACCGCCGATCTTCATAAAAAGCGGATCCGCGAAGGTGATCCCAAGGCCGGGAGCCTGAGAGGCTGCCGGCTCCATTGTCATCAGGCCAATGACCGCTATCGGGATCAGAGCAATAAAGCCCGCGATCGGTCCGGCGACACCGATATCAAAAACTGCCTTTCGCGAGGGCATAGGCGAGAGGATCTTGATAAAAGCTCCAAACGTCCCTGCCGGCCCGACCATGGGCGGCGTCGGAATAAAGAAAGGCAGCGTAGCATCCACGTGATATCGCCGGCACATCACGTAGTGCCCCATCTCGTGGGAGATGAGAATAAAGAGGAGCGAAGCGGAAAATTCCAAGGCATAAACCAGCTCCGACGGTGTAGAAGTAAATGCCCGCCCGATGGCGTCCCCGAGCATCGCAATGTACACCACTGGCAGCTGCAGCACATCGCTAAAGGTTTGCGGGTCAAAATTGTCGAGAAAAGGATAATGGCCGAATGGATAGATCAGTCCGGCAACCGTAGCCGTGCAAAATGTAATGGCGAGCAGGAGAATATGCCTCGCCCATGTCCGAGCCGAGGGGCGCATGACCGGTCTTTCGAGGTACAGCAGCTCTAAATTCTCCTCTTTTGTCATTGAAGCAAAAGAAATCGCATGCCTTACTCCACGGCATGCGATCATTGATCTAGCTCAATTCTACTATTTCTAGACGGCCTTTGCCGAGAGCTCTTTACCGGGCTTGAATCTGATGGTTTTCCCGGCAGGGATCGGCACTTCTTTGCCAGTACGGGGATTGCGGCCGACGCCGCGCTTGCGGGCCTTTACTACAAAGACGCCAAAGCCGCGAAGCTCGATCCGGCGGCCTGCGGCGAGTGCGTCCTTCATCGCCTCAAAGAGCGAATCCACTACCTGCTCAGCCTTCTGTTTAGGCACACCGGTACGGTCTGCGACCAGGTTGACGATATCGAGTTTTATCATTTGTCCTCCGGAAAGGGAAAACGTGGGGGCGACATGTCGTCCGAAGCATCATAATCCCGTAAGTCTCTCTGTGTCAAGATTTTATCTCACCGCCGTGTACGCTGGTTTACAACGGGCGAGCCTCCGGTTGATACAATCGAGGCACTCGGATCATGCGTTGGAGCGACATTGGACAAAGCAGTAACGTCGAGGACCGCCGTGGCATTGGCGGCCCCATGATGATCGGTGGCGGCGGCTTTGGCGTGCTTATCCTCGCCCTTGCCGTGTGGCTCTGCGGAGGCGATCCCAGTCAATTACTGCAGACCGGTGGTCCGGGTCCTGGTGTTCAGAATCCCGGCCCCGTGAATACGAGACCTGGTGGTGACGATCAAAACCGTGCCTTCGCAGGGGCGATCGAGAAGAGCCTCGAGGACACATGGAAGCAGATCCTGCCGCAGCAAGCTCATGTGCGATATTCCGATCCTAAACTGGTGCTGTATACAGGTCAGGTGCAGTCGGCGTGTGGATTCTCGACAGCGGCTGTCGGGCCGTTCTATTGTCCAGGAGATCAGAAGCTGTACCTCGACTTCGCATTCTTTGACCAGCTAACTCGCGAATTCAAAGCACCTGGTGACTTTGCTGAGGCGTACGTGATCGCCCACGAATTCGGTCACCACATCCAGAATCTGATGGGCACTATGCAGCGCTCGCAGGGCAGCAACCAAGGCTCGGTCCCCCTTGAGCTACA
Organism: Pyrinomonadaceae bacterium; assembly: GCA_045807825.1. GTDB lineage: Bacteria > Acidobacteriota > Blastocatellia > Pyrinomonadales > Pyrinomonadaceae > OLB17. The sequence continues at coordinate 10,298 of JBJMGO010000294.1, forward strand.
GGCAGATTGCTATGCGGGTGTCTGGGGCTACTACGCACAGAAGCAGGGCCGACTCGATCCTGGCGACGCTGCCGAAGCCTTACGTGCCGCCTCCGCGGTAGGCGACGACACTATCCAGCGGCGAGAGCAGGGTTATGTGAGACCCGACACCTTTACTCACGGATCATCGCAACAGAGAATGCAGTGGTTTTCTCGTGGGATGCAGTCCGGCGATATTCGGCAGTGCCAGACATCGAAATGACTAGGCGGCAAAGGGCTTGCCGTACAATTCCTGATATATCCAGCCAAGAACTCGCGCCTCTGCGGTGCAGAGAGCCTCTAGCCAGCAGCTTGTGAGATAGAGTCGCCGTTCCGAGTTTGACGTGAGCTTTTGCGCCTTTTGGAGGTGTGATGCCTCAAGGTCCTCATCGAGCTTGTAAGCGTCGGTCATCTCTTGCCGGGTCTGGCGGCACTCCTGCAGCGCGGCCAGGACATCCGCGACCCAGAGTTTCAGCAGCGGCTCGGAGTCGTTTTCCTCGAGGGCCTGAAAGATCCCGATCGCAAACCTCGCCTCGGCGTTTTCAAACGGATAGGTGCCGACGCCGTGAGTCTCGTCATCCTGCTGCTTCCACGCGAAAAGCTCGTTGATATGCGAATGGCGCATTCGAGCAGTCCGCTCGTCATAGGTGAGAAACCACTCGACGAGGTCTGCGAGGCTGTTCGGATCTATCTTGCCATCGCCGCCGAGCCGCAGCTTTGGCGGAAGATCGGCTTGTGCGGTTGCTTGGGGCATGAGGGGATTTTCTCAACTGGAGCCGGCTTTTACAACGCGGCGATCGCACATCTATAATCCATTTACCGATGGCAAGAGAGATAAATGATCGCGTAGAGCTACGCAACGAGCAAGTCCTCTCAGAGGCCGAGCGCGACCTCGGGTTTGGCTCGGTCGTCACCGGCCAGAGTCGCGAACGCCTGCTGAATCCAGACGGCTCCTTCAACGTACATCGGACGGGATTGCCGTTCCTCTCGTCGCTCAATCCATATCACACGCTGCTGTCGATGTCGTGGCCGCAGTTCCTCGGTTTTCTGCTGCTGCTGTACTTTGTGAGCAATGTTTTTTTTGGCATCGTTTACGCGGCGTTCGGTGAGGCGGGAATTGTCGATACTGTCGGCTCTACGCCGGGGAATGTTTTGCTCCGCGGATTCTTCTTCAGCGTGCAGACCTTTGCGACTATCGGATATGGCAACATACACCCCGTCGGACTGTGGCCGAATCTCGTCGTCACCATCGAGTCGTACTACAGCCTCATAGCCAACGCCCTGATCACGGGTGTCGCCTTTGCACGGTTTGCTAAGCCGACGGCGAGAGTGATCTTTAGCGAGGTCGCCGTGATCGCGCCTTATCGCGACGGCGAGGGATTGATGTTTCGCCTCGTGAACGGCCGCAACAACCAGCTCATCAACGTGCGGCTGCAAGTGCTCTTTGCAAGGTTTGTGAATGAGGACGGGCGAACGGTGCGCCGCTTTGACCAGCTCGAGCTCGAGCGAGGTCAGGTCACCTTTTTTCCCCTTTCATGGACGGTCGTGCACCCGATCACACGTGAGTCACCGCTCTGGGGCCTCGACGGGAACGATTTTGTTCGCAGCGACTCAGAGCTTTTGATCTTGCTCACCGCGACGGACGAGACGTTTGCCCAGCAGGTCCATACACGCTCGTCTTATAAGCCGGAGGAGATACTGTGTGGGGCGAAATTTGTCTCGATCTACAACGAAGTCAATGACGGCGAGCCGATCTCGATCGACATTCGAAAGCTCTCAAAGACGGAACCAGCCGAGCGGCCGGTGAAAGTTTTAGAAGCAGGTATGTGATCCATATTGCCTTTCGCCAGAGCGAGTTTTTGTTTTGATATTGCCGTTCGCTTTAGCGAACGGATAGCGGGGCCTAAAGATCGAATGGGGCTTTAGCCCCACAGGCGTTCGGCTAAAGCCCGGTTGGAGTGATCCATCGAGTCCGTTGCCTAAAGGCAACGGCAATAAGAATGTTCACGGGTTTAATAGAGGAACTAGGTAGCATCGAGAGCCGGGTTAACGGCGACGCCGGCTCGCGGCTCGTGGTGTCAGCCTCGCTCGTTACCTCGGACATCAAGAACGGCGATTCGATAGCTGTTAATGGGGTGTGCTTGACGGCGCTTGATGTCACACAGCATTCGTTTGCGGCGGATGTCTCGCCTGAGACGCTTGAACGGACGACGTTGGGAAGGTTGGAGATGGGTTCGCCGGTGAATCTGGAGCGAGCGGTCACGGCGGCGACGCGGCTTGGGGGGCATATCGTGCAGGGACACGTGGACGGTCGAGGGACGTTTATCTCCGCTCGCGAGCAGGGGGATTTTTGGACGGTGACGGTCGCGTTCCCGCCTGCGCTCGCACGCTACTTTGTCGAGAAAGGCTCCGTTGCCGTCGAGGGCATCTCGCTCACGATCGCCGCCCTTCGCGATAACGAATTCGACTTTGCCATCATCCCCAAAACCTGGCAGCTCACCAACCTCCACGCCCTCACGCCCTCAACCAGCGTAAACCTCGAGGTCGACGTCATCGCCAAATACGTCGAGCGCCTCACAAATAAATAGGACGCATCCGACTTATGGGAGGTCGCATGCGTCCCGTTCCTAACTGGAATGGCCTTGATCTACTTGCCGCCGCCGGGGCTCGCTAGATGTCCGATCAGCGAGAATAGCGGCAGGTACATAGAGATGACGATGGAGCCGATGGTGACGCCGAGGAAGGCGATCAGGACGGGCTCGATCAGGGCGAGGAGGTCGGCGATGGCTGAGTCCACCTCTTCCTCGTAGAAGTCGGCGATCTTGCCGAGCATCGCGTCGAGGGCACCGGTCTGTTCGCCGACGCCGATCATTTGCCCGACCATGTGCGGGAAAACATTTGTCTCCTTGAGCGGGTCGACAAAATTCTCACCGCGTTCGACACCGGCACGGACCTTGAGAATGGCGTCTTCGATAACGACGTTGCCGGCGGTCTTCGCGGTGATGTCCAGAGACTGTAGGATCGGCACGCCCGACGAGAGCAGTGTCGAGAGGATGCGTGCGAAGCGTGCGACCGCGACCTTTCGCAGGATGGAGCCGATGATCGGAAACTTGAGCATCAGCGTATCGATCACCCAACGGCCCTTAGGAGTCTTGTAGTAGTACGTGATCCCGATCGAGGAGCCGATGATCGCGATCAGTGTCCCAAGACCTCCCCAGCCAGCGAGGAAGCTCGATATTCCCATAACGATCCGTGTCGGCAGCGGCAGCAATTCGCCGGGTCCGAGCAACCCGAGGAAGATCTGCTGAAACTGCGGTATGACGACCACCATGATCAACGCGATAGCACCGATCGCAACGAGAATCACCGCCGCCGGATAGATCGACGCTGAGACGATGCTGCGTTTGAGTTTGACGACCTTCTCAATGAGGGTTGCAAGCCGCTGCAGGATCAGATCGAGCACACCGCCCGTCTCACCGGCCTCGACCATCGACGTATAGAGACTGTCGAAAACCTTTGGAAACTTTTCGAGCGCGGAGAAGAGCGTCGCGCCTTCCTCAACATTCTGACGCACCTGACGGAGCACGTCCTTGAAGAACGCATTCTGCTGCTGCTCGCCGAGGATGTCGATACACTGCACGAGCGGCAGACCCGCGTCGATCATCACGGAGAACTGACGCGTAAAGACCGCGAGTTCCTTTGCCTTGACCTTCTTTCGACGGCCAAGCTTTGGGATAGCGATCTCACGGCCCTTCTCATTGGCAGACGTGAGAATGACCTGCTCCCGACGGAGCAAGGCACGGAGCTCATCCTGCGAGCCGGCATCGCGCTCGCCGGTGACAAGTTCGTTAAGGCGGTTTCTTCCTTTAAAGGCGTATGTAGGCATGGCGGTTTAGGTGGTAGATAACTGAGAATTGAGAACTGATAACGCGGGACTTATCTAGGTCTTGCTCCGATGGGGCGTCCCTGTGCGTACGGGCTGCCCGCGGCTTGCGGTGCGTTCGGACGCTGTGTACCGGAATACGTCTCGTTGATCCCGGATCCGCGCTCGATCAGCTCGCGAAGCTCGTCTGCGTTCGATGACCTCTGCATAGCAGACTCGAGCGTGATCTGCCTCTTGTGATAGAGCGAAGCGAGCGCCTGATTGAAGGTCTGCATTCCAAACTTGTCCTGACCCGTCTGCATCATCGAGTAGATCTGGTGGATCTTGTCCTCACGGATGAGATTACGAATAGCGGCATTCGGTATCAGGACTTCGAGGGCCATGCAGCGTCCGTCGCCGGATGCCTTTGGCAGCAGCGATTGACACATGATCCCCTCGAGAACGAGCGAGAGCTGCGTCCTTACCTGCGACTGCTGCTCGGCGGGAAAGACGTCGATGATACGGTTGATAGTCGAGTAGGCGGAGTTGGTGTGAAGAGTGGCGAAGGTGAGGTGACCTGTTTCAGCGATGCGGAGCGCCATCTCGATCGTCTCGAGGTCACGCATTTCGCCCACCAGCACGACGTCAGGGTCCTGTCGAAGTGCCGTCCTCAACGCCGCTCCAAACGAATGCGTATCCGCCGCAACCTCGCGTTGATTGACGACGCAATTCTTGTGGTTGTGAAGGAACTCGATCGGATCCTCGATCGTCAGGATGTGGTCGTGACGATCGACATTGATCTTGTCGATCATGGACGCAAGCGTCGTCGATTTACCTGAACCGGTCGGACCGGTGACAAGTATGAGTCCACGCGGCTTTTTACATAGGTCCGAGATCACGGGGGGCAAGCCGAGAGCGTCAAAGGTTTTGATCTCGTACGGAATAGCACGAAACACGGCACCGACCGCACCTTTCTGGTTAAAGAGATTGGCACGGAATCGCGACATTCCTTTGAGGCCGAATGAAAAGTCGAGCTCGAGGTTCTCCTCAAAGCGGTGCTTTTGCGCATCGGTGAGCACCGAGTACGCAAGCCGCTTTGTGTCGGACGGCGTCATCGCAGCGTAGCCGGGCAAAGGTGCGAGATGACCGTGGACACGAACTTGCGGCGGGGAATTCGTCGACAAGTGAAGGTCCGATCCGCCCTGGTCCGTCATTTTCTTGAGCAGATCGGGTAGTGTGATCGAGGATTCGACTGATGAGGGGCTTTCGTAGCTCATAGTGGTAAGTGGGAGCGGATCGTTGACTAGTTGGAGGCGCGTAGGCCGGGCTTAATGCGTGCCTTGAGTGAGTTAATTACCTTCTCAGACTCCTCGGCGAGACGCTCGGATTCATTCACTGGGGAGGACGTGGCGACGCTGTAGATCTTGCCTTCGACCTCAGTGAAATAGAACATCCGCTGCTGCGTCTGACCGTTCCGAGCCTGTGACTGCGCCTCGACGACATAGACGTGCTGACCGCCTATGTCCTTTTGGTAGTCGTTGACGACCCAGCCGTTCTCTCTGATCATCCTGTCGATGACATCGCGTCTGAGAGCTGCCGTCGCAACACCGCCAACGGTCTTGCTGCGGCCAGCCGCACTTGGATCGCCGGTCGATGGTCCTACTACGGAGATCGCGGCGGAACCGACCTGTGAACCAGATGAGTTGTCTATGCGAAACTGCATCTCTGCAGGTGAAGACTTGGCGGCCGTCCATCCTGCGGGTGCAGGATCGCCTGAGGGCAGAGCTGCATTCGTGGCTTTCTTGACCTGCGGAGTGGTCACCGCAGCGTGCGGGTCTTGGCCGTTAGCCTTTGCGTCTGCTGCGGCTTTCGCGAGCCGGAGTTGCTGCAAACGTAGAGCACGTTTGCGTGCCGCGACGGCCTTCATGCGGGCATGGCGACGGTGATATTCACGCCACCATTGTTTGGAGTATTTCTTGTAGTGCCTGTGGTGACGGTGACGGCGGTGATGCGCCGCGGCATCAACATCATTTGTGGCGAGCGGGATGAGGGCTCCGATCGCGAGCAGCAGACCTAAACATAGTGCAATAGCCCTTTTAACTAACATATTTCTCCCTTTTTAAAGGATCGTCTCCTTCACAACTTCCTCGATGGTGGTGATGCCCTGGCGGATCTTGCAGAGACCCGATTCGCGCAGGGTTATCATTCCCATCTCGATGGCCTTTCTTCTCAACTCCATTGCGCTAGCGCCAATAATGATCAATTCTCTAAGGTCGTCGCTGATCTCCATGACCTCATAGAGACCGACACGGCCTTTATAACCGGTGTTGTTGCAGGTCGCGCAGCCTTTGCCCTTGTAGAGCTTTATGCTGCCCGCCTCTTCTTTGGTGAAACCAACCTCGATCAGGCCCTCGGTCGGCATGTGAGCCTCTTCCTTACAATTCGCGCAAACACGTCGGATCAGCCTCTGCGCCTGAATAATGTTGCAACTGGTCGCCACGAGGAACGGCTCGATTCCCATATTCACGAGACGTGAAACCGTCGAAGGTGCGTCGTTCGTGTGCAGAGTCGAGAGCACAAGGTGTCCTGTAAGGGCCGCCTTGATGGCGATCTCGGCGGTTTCAAAGTCACGAATTTCACCGACAAGCACGATGTTGGGATCTTGACGCAGGAAAGACCGAAGTGCGGCGGCGAAATTCAAGCCGATCTGCTCCTTCATCTGCACCTGGTTGATACCTTGCAGGTTGAATTCGACCGGATCCTCGGCCGTCATGATGTTGGTCTCAGACGTGTTGAGGGCTTGGAGAGCGGAATACAGGGTGTTTGTCTTACCGGAACCTGTCGGGCCCGTGACCAGCACCATCCCGTAGGGATTCGAGATCGCGCGCTTAAACTTATCCAGACTCTCCTGCTCAAAGCCGAGCTTCGTCATATCGAGCATCAGCTTGTCTTTGTCCAGGAGACGGAGCACAACCTTCTCGCCGAAGAGGGTCGGAAGTGTCGAGACGCGGAAATCCAGTTCTCGCGAACGGTCGTCAACCTTCACTTTGATCTTGATGCGTCCATCCTGCGGCAGGCGTTTTTCGGAGATATCGAGCTTCGCCATGATCTTGAGGCGCGAGATAAGCGGGTCTCTGATCTTGAGCGGCGGATGCATGACGTCGTAGAGCACGCCATCGATGCGGAAGCGAATTCTGAAATCCTTTTCGTAAGGCTCGACGTGTATATCGGAGGCCCCGCGACGGAGCGAGTCGACCATTAGAACATTTACTAGGCGCACGACCGGTGCGTCCTCGGACGCACGGGCCAGCGCGGCGAGATCGATCTCGTCCTGCTCCTCGACCACCTCGAAATCATCGGCTTCGCCGCTGAATGCGAAATGATCAAGCGAAACGTCCAGGTCCGAAGCATTCAGCCCCGCACGCGGATCCTCGCGAAATCCGTTCGTTTTCTTGTGGCCGTTGCCATTCTTTCCGACAGCGGCCTTCTCGGACTCAATCGCAAAGGCCGCGTCGAAAACATCTATTTCAGCGGAGCCTGAGCCCGTGTAGTACTTACCGACAGCATTCTGGATCGAAGACTCGGAGGCGATCACCGGCTCGACATTCAGGCCTGTCATGAACTTTATGTCGTCCATGGCAAAGACGTTTGTCGGGTCCGCCATCGCAAGCGTTAGCGTCGCACCGGCTTTGCTGATCGGGAGAACGGTGTATTTGAGCGCGACATCCTCGGAGATAAGCTTGATGACGGTCTTCTCGATCTGGAAAAGGTCAAGGTTGATCGATGGCACGCCGTACTGCCGCGACAGCACCGCCGTCACCACATCATCAGAAACGTAACCGAGTCGTACGAGATTAGAACCTAGACGCCCACCGTTGGCACGTTGGTATTCGAGCGTCTCACGCAGCTGTTGAGGCGTGATGAGGTTTTCCCGGACAAGGATCTCTCCTAATTTTGCAGACATTTAGTTGAGGAGTCGTTCTCCGAGACCAGGCCGGGGGCGTGTCGGCCGTGATTCAAGAACTGAGGGATCAAAACTGATTAGAGAAGACAGGTCTAAACGATGATAAACATCGTTGACTCCTAATAATACAGCGCGGTTTCGCTAGGTGTCAACAATGTTTTTCACTGGCATGAAAGGATTTCGGTCAAAATGACAGGAAGGGCAGCCGAGCGGCTGCCCCTCTTAAGATGTGGTGGCGGGGGGGAGACTTGAACTCCCGACCTTGGGGTTATGAATCCCACGCTCTAACCAGCTGAGCTACCCAGCCACGAAGTACAAATTATAGCCAGTGGCTCTCAATTATCGCAACGTGCAGTGTTCCTGCACCTCGTAGATAGAGGGTAATATCGCGGGTAGGATGGAGACGTCTGAAATAGTAAAACTGCAGCTCGTCATTCTCACGGGTGCGATCGTGGCGATCGTGGCGCGGAGGTTGAGGATCCCGTACACGGTGGGTCTTGTGGCAGCGGGCTTTCTGCTCGCGGTTTTTCATGTGCAGCTTGGGCTGACGTTTAGTCGGGAGCTCTTGTTTGACGTTTTGCTGCCGCCGTTGATCTTTGAAGCAGCACTTTATATCGGTTGGGAGGAGCTGCGACGGGACCTTGCGGTGATCGGCACGTTTGCCACGGTGGGGGTTGTGCTGTCGGCGGCGGTGACGGCGGGCGTGATGCACCTTGTGCTGGGATGGGAGCTGGAACCGGCGATTTTATTTGGGGTCTTGATCGCGGCGACGGACCCGGTGTCGGTGATCGCGACATTCAAGGAGGCCAAGGTCCGGGGCCGCCTGCGTGTGCTTGTCGAGGCGGAGAGTCTGTTTAACGACGGGACCGCGGCTGTGGGATTTGCTATTGCGCTGGTGTTTGCCTCGAATGGCGGTTTGAGCTTTGCGTCCGCAATCGGAATGGCGGTGCTGTCGATCTTTGGCGGGATCGCATCTGGGGTTTTGATCGGCGGAGCGGCGTATCTGATCATCGGCCGTACGAACGACCATCTTGTCGAGTTGTCGATGACGTCAGTGGCTGCGTTCGGTTCGTTTTGGTTTGCGGAGCATTTCCAAATGTCGGGAATTTTGGCGACGACGGCGGCAGGGCTGCTGCTGGGGAACCTCCGCGGGTTTGGCAGTATCACCGAACGCGGCGAGGCGTACATCCGTACGTTCTGGGACTTTGCTGCGTTCATTGCTAACACGGTCATTTTTCTCGTGCTCGGCATTACCGCGGCGTATCAAGATCTTGCGGACACGCTGGGGCCGATCGCGGTTGCCATCGTTGCGGTTCTGGTCGGCAGGGCCGTTGCGGTTTATCCGTGCTCGGCGGCTTTTGCATGGAGTGAGCGAAGGATCCTGCCGGCGCAGCAGCACGTTATGTTTTGGGGCGGGTTACGCGGAGCTCTCGCCTTGGCATTGGCCTTGAGCATTCCGGACTCGGTGCCGATGAGTCACACGATCCGGACGGTGACATTTGGCGTCGTAGCATTCTCGGTTATCGTGCAGGGCACATCGATACAATGGCTGATCCGCTATCTGCGCCCTGCGGGCAAACGTACCGGCGAAGACACTTCTGAGCCAGTGGCTAGTTAAAATAAGGCATCGAAGACGTATGAGGCGAGGGAGAAGGATCATTCTCGTTGTGGCGGCGACGCTTGCGTTTGCGGGTGCGGCGGTCTCGCAGACCCGCAGCATCACGGTCGCGTCGGAGCCGGGTGCAAAGGTCTTTATCGACGGCATTCTCTACGGAAAAACCGGCGAAGATGGCCATTTGCAGATCAAATCTGTCGCGACGGGAGCACACACGCTCATGTTGCGGAGCGACGGGTTCAAGGAGAAGGCTCAGCCGCTTGCGGTGACCGCTCGAGGCGAGATCCGCGTCCCGCTCGTCAAGACCACCGATGAAGCCGAGCTTGCATTTCAGGAGGCCGAGCGGCTCAGCTCTCAGGACCGCGAAAAAGCTATCGCCGCTTATCAACGGGCGGTAAAGCTGCGGCCAAATTACCCGGAGGCCTACGTTGCCATGGCACGGGTGCA
>JBJMGO010000295.1:0-23381 GCA_045807825.1 Pyrinomonadaceae bacterium
AAGCAAACACAAAGGTTTTTGGGATCTCGATGGACGCACTGCCCTCGAACAAGGCATTTGCTGAGAAGATCGGCATCACGGTGTTCCCGCTCTTGAGCGATTGGAATCGCGACGTAACAAGGTCATACGGCCTCTTTAGCGGCGACAAAGGCTACGCCCGTCGCGGCACGTTCGTAGTCGATAAGGAAGGCAAGATCCGCCAGATCGTAGTTGATAACGCAGCAGTCGATCCAACAAGCACCGCAGACGCGTGCAGCTTGCTCGAGAAGAAGTTGGTTGTGGCACCGCCAAAGCAGTAGGCGGAATGCGGTAGGCAGTAGACAGTAAAGAAGAACGGGCCGCGGATATGCGCGGCCCTTTTTATTCGTCTGAAAAGTCGATCTCCCGAGCCGCGAGATCACCGTTGGTTTCGCGCATGAGGACCTCGATGCGGCGGGTGGCGGAGGTGATGCGTTCGCGGCAGGTGCGGGAGAGGCGAATGCCTTCTTCAAAGAGTTTAAGTGACTCCTCGAGCGGGAGATCCCCGGCCTCAAGTTTTGCGACGATCTCCTCGAGATCGGCGAGGGATTCCTCGAAAGGTTGTGAATCGGTTTTGAGTTTCGTCGACATTCTACTGCGGGAGTAAATTCTCCGCCTGACGCACCAAGTTTAGCAGATTGCCCACGCCGAGACGTTGGGCGGCGGCATCGGTGATCTTTGTCTCCGCGAGGTCCATCAGCTCCTGGCCGATGGAGCGGGCGACGTCGGTGGCGAGCTGGTCGTCTTTGACCGAGACGACCTGCCAACGGTCGCCGTTGCGTTTCATTTTTATATCGAGTGGGCGATCCTCGATCTTGCTGTGAACCGTCGCGATGTCGCCGTTGACGTCGATCTGCAAATAACGATCCGCCGCGAAGGCCATCACGAAGAACGGCACGTTTGCGAACTTCTGCGTACGCACCTTGATCGCGGCGGCGAGGCGATCGTGTGCCTGTGACTTGATGATCGGCAGGATGGGACCTGTGAGGCCGCGGGCTTTGTCGATCACGACCTGCGGCACACCGCGGCCGTAGAGATCGACGGCCCGGTCCATCACCTGATCGACGAAATCATCCACCACAGCGTCCGTGTCGATGAGCTGTGCGAACTGGTCCTTGTCATTCCTACGAGCCGCGTCGATCAGGAGAGCCAGCGAGTATTGTGGCGTCTTCTTGAGCGATTGGTAGTACAGCAGGAACGCACCGCCAGCGAGGACGACGAGAGCTGCGGCGGCGATGGCTGTGATCTTGAGGCGGCGTGACATCAATCGGTCGAGATGACCTCGGTTTCGATGCGGCCTTTGGCGAGCCGTATGCCAACTTTGTCGCCGCGTTTTACGTCAGCAGAATCGCGGAGCACGCGACCTTCCGATGTCTCTGCGATGGAATAACCGCGTGTCAGCACTTTCAACGGAGAGAGTGCGTCGAGCTTTGCGGCAGCGACGCCGAATGCCACATTGCGAGACACGACCAAGTTATTTGCCGCTGTCGTCGCGCGCATCGCGAGGCTGTCGACTCGTGAAGAAAAAGCCGCGATCTGCTGCTGGAGAACAACGGGCGAAAGCCTCGATGCGGCGTTCTCGTAGCGAAATCGCGCGGTCTGCATCGCAGCCACAAAGGTCGACTCCATATCGCTCGCAAGCGTCTCCAGCCGAAAGTCCAGATCCCGCATGCGATGCGTCATCATCGAGACAACTCGCTCCTCATACGCCGAGAACGTCGCGCACAGATCCTCCTCACGAGCCGCGACCATTTCGGCCGCTGCCGAGGGCGTGGCGGCGCGGAGGTCGGCGACGAGGTCGCAGATCGTCCAGTCGATCTCGTGGCCGACGGCGGAGATGACGGGGATCTCGCTCGCACGGATCGCCCTCGCGAGCGCCTCGTCGTTGAACGCCCACAGGTCCTCGGCCGAGCCGCCGCCGCGACCGACGATGAGCACGTCGAGTCGGGTCGAATGGTGTTGTCCGGCGCTGTATTTGTTTAGCGCGATGACCGCACGGCGAATGCTGTCGGCCGCGCCCTCGCCTTGCACGAGCGCGGGAGCGAGCAGGATGGAGACGCCCTTCGCACGACGGGTCAGCACATTAACGATATCGTGAAACGCCGCTCCCGTGCGGCTCGTGACGACGCCGATGCGTCGCGGGAAAAAGGGAATTGGCCGCTTCAGCTCGTCGGCAAATAAACCCTCGCCATCGAGTCTCGCCTTGATCTGCTCAAAGGCCGCCCGCAGGGCGCCCTCGCCGGACGGCTCGAGGGTGTCGACATTGAGCTTCAGCTCGCCTTTTGCCGGCCAGAAGTCCAGACGGCCCCGGATGCGGACCTTCATCCCGTTCTGCGGCTTGAACTTGACCTTCCAATTCGTGCCCGACCAGCAAACACATTTTATTGACGCGTCAGCATCATGCAGGTTGAAATACCAGTGCCCCTTTTGCCCGTAGCTCTTAAAATCGACGACCTCACCCTCGACCCACACCTGCGAGAATTGCCGCTCGACCGCCGACTTGACCTCGGCGTTCAGCTCCGCCACCGTGAGGGGCCGGCGTTCTTCCGCTTCAAAAAGTGCCTGAAAAAGAGGCTCGTCCATCCCAATCATTTCATCACAGATGGACAGCCAAAAGAAAAGGCGGCTCATCGCCGCCGATCGTCGTAGGATTGGGCCTTCAAAGTTCTCGACGGCGCCCCGACGGCCACCATGTAAAACAGCCCAGCCTTCTACTTGCCGTTTTGCTTTGGCCGTTTGAAAACCAGTACCGTTTGATTTTCCTCTCGCACAACTGCGATCAACTCCCAGCCTGCATTGTCGTAAAAACTTATCTTAGTCTTGTCGCCCTCAGTAGGGAACGCCTTCGAGGCCGTGTCGTAGATGTAATCCCATCCTCGCTTAGCGGGAACCGATGTCACAGGCGCCCGGCTCTGAGCGTAAGCGCTCCAGCCGACAACAAGTACACACAGCAACAGGGCCGTGGTAAGCGTTAGCAAACATATCTTTCTCATAAAGTCATTCCTCACTTTCAGGCGAAAGCTGCCGCCTGCAACATCTAGTGACACCTACTATTTCCGGAAGCCATTGGAAGTGCGACATGGCAATCCACCGGGGCAGGTCGACATAACAAAGCCGGGGCAGGCTATTGGTGGCTCGATATAATCCGGAAGTTTGTGGCCCGGCATTGACTGCTTTAACGTGTCCACGCCGAAGAAATCAGCAAGCTTCCCGTCGCGGCCGCCCCAGACAACGCGGACAAACGCACCAAGGACGGGCGTATAGCCTTTGAGGCCGGCTAATGGGTCCGGTCCCGTGCCCCAAGAACATCCACTGAGCTCAGGATCGTTGCTCCAGCGGTATATGGTTGAAACACCTATTTTTGCTTGCTCGCCGTTCTTCATCGCTTGCTCCCAAGCGTCCCGTTCGTGTACGGCAAGACAGTTCGGCCCCGCCGTCATTAGATCTGAACACACTGCGGAAAACGAAAACGCGTATTTGTCCCAGTTCGGGATTAATTGGACTGGAATGGTCATTGGCAGATGGTCGAGGTTGACCTTTATAGTCCTGGGTTCAAAAAAACCGCTGCCGTCCGTGATGCTGATCGCTTGGGTAGTCGATAAGCCGAGGGTATTCGGATTCCCCTCCACCTTTAAATATAGGGTTGCCGGCCTCTCGTCGAAAGCAGGGTTCCTGATTCCGAAGTTGAACGGCGTGCTGTATTTATCGCCGGTTATCGGGCATCCCTCATCGGTGGCGAACGTGCCCTGTCCCGGTTGAAGCAAATATTCGCAACGGCCGGCGAGTGTCGCCTTGCGAAGCGATTCTTTAGTCTGCTTGAGTAGCGCCTGTCTTACCTCACCCTCGCCTGCTTCGACCACAGCTTTCGTTACCTCATCAAGGTCCGGAACCGGCAGCTGACTCAGCGCGTAGTCGACTACCTGCGTCGCTACGTAGTCGCTCCCATCATTGACGAGGTCGTTGACCGTCGGCAGGGAGGGAGGCAGCCCTAACTCGGCTAGCGCGATGGTCATGCCCGTCTGCAGAGCGGAAGTCAGGCCTGTGCACGCCGGGCTCGGATGCGCATTATTTGGTTTGCAGTTCCCAATGCTTATTGCATAGGCAAAGCCTTCGACGATATATTGTTTTGCCTTGGCATATAACCCAGGGAGCTGATCGATCACGAAAACAAAAGCATCCCAGAGATTTTCGATGTCAGCCGGCTTTTGATAACTCTCGCTTTCCATCAGATCCTGGGCGTTGAATGAGCAGCCCGGGAACCATACTCCGGTCACCCATTGATAGAACTTGGCATCCTTTGCCGGGTTGAACGTCTCGCCGCCTATGCCTGTGTACATCAATTCGAACGGCGCGGTACCGAAGCGTTGGTCTGGCGGCAGGTCGTAGGGAACGGTCGACGAGTTTCCGAGTAGCGGGGGAATGTAGCTGAGCACTGTCACCTTTATCGGACTACGTGCCTGCTCCGCCGCCAGCAGGTCATCCGGCGCCAGGGAATTACTACCGAGCGTTTTGCTGAGCGACGCTTTACACATCTGAGCCTGCTGCTGCTGCTTGGCCTGCTGCGTGGCGATAGATTTCTTGTACTCATCCATAATGTCAGTGACACTGATCTCTACCCAGGGCGACGGACCGCCAACACACTTGTTCACCTTACCCGGGGTGATCGGAACCACACGGGCGTACGCTCTGCCACTTTTATCGATCGCCAGGCCTTTGATAAGTTGACTACCGTTGATCGTGAACGTGCCTGCGTTTTGCACCACGCCGGTGAGATTCGCCGGGCCAAAAACTGGGGTTACGATCTGCTGCTGGATCAGCCGTGTCGGCATGTCCCAGCCCGAGCAAGGATCATTCTGTGGCGGCTGCGAAGTTACGCGCGCGACCTGCAAGGCGACTTTGGCGAAACCCGGTTTGCTACCCTTGACCGGAAAAACCATCGTTTCATCTGATTGAACTCCGCTGAAAACTTCGAGCGTCTTCTCATAAACCGTCTTGTATTGCTTCTGACCATGGTAGTCGGGGTCATACTGCTGCGCGGGCGCCATAAACTTGAACCGCAGATCGGTAGGCTGATCGATCGCTATGACCTTCCGCGATGACAGTGGGGACACACGAGCTGCAACAGGTGCCGGCTTGTTCTCGCCCGCGTCACAGCGATATACACGGTTATAGAATCTAACGCGGAAGTAGTTGGCCTTAGGATCACTTTTGTGCCGACGAAACTCACTAAGACAATTCGAAAGTTCGTAATCATCGCGGGAGGTTCCATCAGCGGGCCGTTTCAGGGGTGATTTACTGAAGGAACCGCTACCGCCGCCAACCTGCGGCGCAAAGAGACGGCTGAGTTCACCCTTTTTATAAGCGATGGAGAGGGTATCGACAGCACCGTTTATTTTGGCCGCGGAGCTGTGGGCATTTCTCTGACAGGTAAAGGTGATGAATAAGCGATCAGCGGTCTCCTCCAGCGCCATATTGTCCTTACCTCCTACCGGTGCCATGCACTCGAACAGTCCCGCGGTCTGAGAACCGTTCAACAAGGTCACTGCAGGCAGCGCATCTACGCGAGCCGGCACTGCTATCGGGGTGCGAGGCGTCGGATGCAGGTGATTTAGCTTTGATAGTTCCGAATCAACTCTCTCGCTCACCAGCATGTGAGAGTTAGTAACAGCGATGGGGGTAACCACTGTTTTCTCCACCGGGGGCTGGCTGTTAATTATTCTGCGTGGCGTGCTCTTCGGTGTGGCAGTGGCAGTCGGCGCGGCACCTTCGCTACGGACGAAAGCAGCCGGTAACAGCGACCCCGTACACATCGCAAGGGCTGCGATCAATATCGTCCACCGGGGCAGCTGTCGCTGCAGATTTAATTTGCTGTCGCTCATCGTATTGTTCTCCTTTTAGGGGCCTCGCCGGCAATGACAACGTTGGCAGTTTCGTTGTTTCGATTTTTGTGCTCTTTCAGGTCCAGCTTGCGTCTACTTGCCCGCTTGGACCGACGTAACTTCACACTTGTTGAAAAGCCAGCCGGCAAAGCCTTTCGCGTTGTGATTCGTGATCCCGATGCGCTGCCAGCTTGTATTGTTAGCGGTAAAGAACAGAAACATCGACGGCAGGGAAGTTGCGTCTTTCTGTAATATCGGCATCAGGTATGTTTCTTGTCGGCCGTCCGGCAAATCCACGGTGAAGGGGGTCTGGGTAAACGGCTGAAGGAGGCTAACCGTGACGATAAAACTCTGCCCCACGTACTCAGGCTTCAGGTATATTTCCACTCTGCCTTCGTAGTTTGTGAGGTCGAAAAAAACGGAGCCTTGGTCCTCAAGACTCGATCCTGTGTCGACTGATGTGGCGTCCTCGAACGCCAGGCGACCCTTACCTTCTGCGTAAGACCGTTGCGGTGTTAGCGTGAGAAAGTTGTTGATGGGCGTTGGTTCATTTTCATTGAACCAAACTGGCTTATTTGGCATGCTCGCCACGGCGCTCTTGAGCACACTCTGCATTTGTGCAGGGCTCAAAACTTGCGGATGGTAGGGCGGCAGCGGCTTTCTCTTACCTGTGCCGATAGTTACGCCATTTCCTTGAGCGAACAAGACCTTCGGCAGATCTCCAGTTGAGGGTTGTTGGCGTCCGTTTCCAGAGCGGCGTTGGTCGTTTCCTGCCTCTCCTTGCCGGCCATTGTTTGCCAACGAGTTTGTCACCGCCGCCGGCTTATCATGACTGCCGGTGAATACGACATTCGACTTGACGCTTTCCCGGGTCAGTAGGTCCGTAATTGCAAGATAAAAGGAGTCCGGGGCATTCCCTTTTGGAAGAGTCAGCTTGATCTCCATCAATTGCCCCTTTGGGCTAAAGAGAGCGTAACAACCCAGCCGTTCATCAGTTGAGTAGATGATCGCCGCCATTCGGGATTGAAAACCCGAGTTGCCTTGGCTCTTGCAGGGCGATGGCGGCAGCTGCATCTTTGCGCGATCGAATTTGCTGAATCGTTGATCCACCTGTCGCTGAAATTCCACCCAGTTGATCACTGAAAAGGTGTATGTGAAATGAGTCCCCAAGTTTCGGTAATCCTCGATCGAACTCAGCTTGAGCTTGGGAACTGGGAGCGGCTGGCCGCCCTGGGCCATGGCGGGCTGTTGCAGCGGCGATAATGCCAACAAGCCGACAAGGACCATTACAATTAATTGATTCTTCATATAAATACTCTCCCGTTCGGCTAACTTGATCACTTCAATTCATCAGCCGCGACCGTCTTGCTGCCCAAACTACTTATCTCGACATGCTGGAAGGCGAGGGTGATGTCCTCCAGCAGCGGGGCCTGGCCTTTCGCCTGATCGCCGAGTTTCGTGTATTGCTTCAGGTGCGCGACCGTCGCATTGGTGAGCTTGATCGTTTGGTAGATCTCATCCGTCCCGTTCGCAGCTAATCGATGGAATTCGAGGATGACGGTTTTCAGCATTTCGTTGTTGAAGAATGCCGCAAAGAATTGCGTTGACGACACACCGGCCTCTTTGGTGACCACCAGCGAATGAAGCTGGCCCCGCCCGGGCTGGCCTGGCTTGACCTCGTAGGAGACTCCCAACGCTTGGATCTTAGACTTTGGCGAATCGGTCACGAATATTCCTTGTTTCGCTCCTTCGACGGCGATCGAAACACTCCTGGTGACTGTCTGTGCCTGGGCTGCTAGAGCGGACACAAACACGACACCCAGGATAGTGAGAACGATGTTTCTGACCGCGTATAAGTGAGTGTTGTTCATTACCCTTTTCCTCCACCGCAGTATCGCGGTTGCTCGCTGAGATCACTTTCCACCGATCGCAGCAATGTTCGATTTGGCCGATTGACCGGACTGTAGGTCTGTGACGATGAGATAAAAGCCCTTGAGTGAGCCACCGGTTGGGACCGTCGTTCTTATCTCCATCAGGTCGGTCGGACTTGCGAGATTGTGACAAACGCTGTTTGCTCCGTCATTCGTATAAAGTCGAGCGATAAAGCGAAAGCCCTTACTTTGGTCGCACGGCGATGGCGGCAGAATTTGCGGACGTCCACTGTTAGAAACGTTCTTGGTGATCTTGAATTCATTCCAGTTCGTCACAGTGATGACATAGCCGGTGCGGTTCGCGGCTGACACCCGTTCGCTCCTGACCGCGATGTGCGGCGTAACCACTCTGCTGTCGATAGTGGTGGCCGTTGAGTTGTTAAAGTTTGGGTTGGCCTTGGGCTGACTTACCGGGCGCGATGGAAGCTGAATATTGCGTTGGGGGAGACTAGATCGTGTTTCCACCGCAGCGGTTTTGTTTGGAACCGCAGGATTATTCCGAACAGGAAGGCCCGCGCTTTTCACCTGCGGCTGATTTGTGGGGATGTGCGGCAGTGTTGGTCTCATCGGCAAAGCCTTACTCGCGGTAGCGACAGGTCTGGAGGTCGGCCTTACTACGGGCTGTGGCACAAAGGTTTGGTTTGACGTCGTTGCCGCGCTTGAGCTCTCCGGAGCCGCTTGAGAAGTAGTATCCGCTGCGGCTGAAACGTCAGCGTTGGTTGCAGAGGCAGAACTCGCTTTATGGCTTGGCTTCAAACCTTTCAACGAATCTTTCGTGCTGGTAATTAGTCCGAAGATGGAGCCAGACGCGGACGTGGCGGAGTCGATCGTAGACTGAACCTTTTGCGCGCGCGACTTCGGACCGGCGACAGGAGCAGTTGGACTCGCTGCCGACGTGTCGGCGGGATCGCTCTGTGTCGACGCCTCCGTCGCGGGTGGAACGGTGCTAGAGGCAGCCACGTCGGTCGCGGGTGTAGCGTCCGCGGTAGCCGGAGCGTCCGTTTGACCGGTGACCATATCTCCTTGCGTGGTCGGAATGGATGCGGTGTCGGGAGTTGGTGTACTCGTGGGTTGCGTTTGGTCCGGTTGTGCCTGGACCGTCTGCCCAAATTGCACCGCGCCATCGAGTTTGATCTTAAAAGTATCGACGCCCTCCGACACGGTCACCTCCAGAAGCATCGGCTGAGTCCCTCGCACCTTAACTGTCTCGACCGCACGCTTGCTCGAGCCGTGATCCGGATTCGCGTAGGTGCTCAAAAGCTTCTTCGACTTCGCATCGAACAACGCGATGTCAACGCTCGAGACCGCCCTGTCCTTCTCCGCCTTGACGTCGAGCGTGAGAGTGATCTCTCCGGGACCGGCATTGAACGTGTAGAAGAATTCGGTCTTCTGGTCCACGCCGTCACCGGTGATCACATTCGACGCTACAGGCGTCGGGTTGTCGCGGTCGGTCGATGGCGTCGTCTGGTCCTGCGACCACGCAGTTGAGGCAAAGCTCGCCGTCATTAACAATAAGGTCGCTACGATCAGCCGTGTTCTGGTTGTCGCATTGATAGCGTTGGTTTTTCTGATGTCTCTCATTTTTTTCTCCTATTTCTCCTGCCTTGCAGGGTCGTTCTGATCCGTTTGGTCAGGATTGACTCTTCACGCAGTCAGTCCAATTTGCGAGTGATCAATTTTGCCGAGCCTAAAAATTGAGTGGTGTCCCTTGATCTGCTGCTTTGGGGGTTTCGTTGAAACCTATGCCAAACAAACGGCTGATATCGACATGCGCGTCTCGCAGTTCTACCTGGGCCCAGCAGGGTTTGGCGCTGTTCGGATTGGCGCACTCTTGTTGACACCGGGCATTGCAGGAGAATTGAGTGATAGCGGAGGTTGTACCCCAGCCTGTGGGATTTGAGTTCGCGCCGACGTTGTACGCGGGGATGATTTCTAGTGCTGGTTCTACGCACGGCAGGGTGCTGCCATAATTTCCCCACGGCGGCATATCCCAGCAGCCGTCGCGGAAGACTTTGACCGTCACGTTTGGCTTGGTTTCGCTGGGGCAAGTTCCCTTCTGACCGGTGTTCCAGAAGATGAGATTGATATTCAACTTGCCGTTCAAGACGAAGAGTTTCGAGCCGGGCGCAAGCACGAGTCCACACTTGTCCCCGGTACCGATGGCCATTGGGGGGGGCGTACTTACCGTCGCCCCATAAGCCGCCGCCGGTGTTGTCCGTTACGTTGCCGCTAAAGGTGCCGGTGACGTTCTTCGAAAAGGTGTTATTGTTCTCGTTCACCTCGGCAACTTGCTGATTCATGTCCACAGTTGCGGCAAGGCTCTTGAGCTCCACGAATGTCGCAGAACCGTAGAGGTTTTCCTGTACTTTCGTCCACGGCATTTTCACGGGGACCCAAACATTTTGCCCCGGTCTTAGTGCGGGTACTTTTGCTTCAATTTTACGAACATCGCCGTTATTCCCGACTAATATGACTTGGAGAATATTGACCGCGGCGTCGGAGCGACCGGCGTTTCTCACGCGCACCCCCCAACAAAGGTCTTCTGGCGGTGGAGGAGGGATCTGAAGCCAATGCTGCGTCTCCGCGAAGGCATATCCTTTTGTGCACTCGGTGCCGGTAAACTGATTGCTGTCGATGATGACGAGATCGGGAAGATTCGTTATTTGTTCAGTGAGCTTCGTGCCCGGCTTTTGAATTGCACCACTCGGCACCGGGCCGCTTGGTTGTTTCGCCGGTGCCGGTCCCGCCGTAGCTCGTTTGATTGCGCCGGTAGTTTGCGTGGGGCGGCTCGGCAGCCCCGCGGTTGCCGGATCGTTGGTCTGCGCTTGTATCGACGGCACCAGGCATATGACGAGCGTCAGCACCAGCAGCGCCCAAGTTGATCTCGTTTTCATTTTTCTTGCTCCTTTTCGTTGTCTTCTGATAATTCGTTCAATGTTGATGGCACGGACAGCGATCTGCGACAGATCAACAGCAAGCCGTCCTGCGATTCTGTGAAATGAAGCTGCCCTTCCTCTGCTCGGCGATAGATCGTGCGCGGCGTCACCTCGGCGATGCGTGATGCGTCTTCTGCGGCTACCATCGGGACTCTCATCCCGCATGCCGAGCACCACGCGACGGCTGAGATCCGGCGAGTGCTGATGGTTAACACACGATGCTTTTCGACAATGATCTCGATTCGTCTTTTCGTAGTCGTGTCTCCCTTCGTCGCCCAATAAGGTCGCTTGGGCGTCGGTCGCTTTAATTGCGGCCATTTGGCCGATGCGATAAGATTTCGCTGTTTTTTCAAGAACCGTATTCGACATGGCTTGATCCGACCTGCAATGTAGCTTTTAGCCCGAAAGAATGTCCTTTACGGAATCTCAATTAGTTCTTAGCTTTATCTGAATGCTTTTTTAAGGGCGGTATGAGTAACCAGATAAAGCACTTTTACGAATTTGGACCCTTCCGCCTGGACGCGGTGCAGCGGTTGCTCCTGCGTGATGGCACGGTTGTGCCGCTCACTCTTAAAGCCTTCGACTTGCTCATCACCCTGGTCGAAAGCGACGGCCAGGTGCTCACTAAAGACGAATTAATGCGGAGAGTGTGGCCGGACAGCTTTGTCGAGGAGGCCAATCTTTCACACCACATCCATAAGCTCAGAGAGGCTCTGGGCACGCGGGATCACGGCGATAAGTACATCGAGACTCTGGCCCGACGCGGTTATCGCTTCGTCGCCCCGGTCAGCGAAGTGCATGAAGACGGCACGGACTTACAACTGGAGGAGCACTCTGTCGAACGCATCGTTATCGAAGAAAACGTCGACGAGGATCACGCGAGCGACGCGGAGATTCTTGTTGCAGCTCGAGAACCGAGGCGCATTGCCGAACATGCAACAGCGAGAGGTACACAGCTCACACCGCGTACCTGGGCTATTGGTGCGGTTGGCTTGCTGGTGTTGGCAGCGGCAGGCTATATTTTTTGGGCTCGTTACACTACGCCAACCATCGCCTCGACTAGCCAGATCCATTCACTGGCCGTTCTTCCGTTCCAGCCTCTTTCCGCTGAGAGCCGTGACGAATCACTCGCCTTGGGGATGGCCGATGCACTGATCACCAAGTTGAGCAACGTCAAGCAGGTTGTCGTCCGGCCGACGAGTTCTGTTTTAAAATACGCGGACACCGGTGAGGATCTACTCGCGGCTGGGCGTGAGCAAGGCGTCGATGCGATCGTAGAGGGCCAGATGCAGAAGTCTGGGGACAGGATCAGATTCACTGTGAATTTGGTCCGTGTAAGCGATGGCGTTCCGATATGGGCCGCAACTTTCGATGATAGGGCTACAAATATTTTTGCGGTGCAGGATGAGATCTCGCAGAAGGTAGCCCAGGCTTTAGTAACGAAATTAACGGGTACCGAGCAGCAAGAGATCGCGAAACATTACACCGACAATATCGAGGCCTACCAGCTTTATTCCCAAGGCCGGGTCCACTGGTTCAAATTCTCCCCCGAGGGCGCCGAGAAGAGCATCAGTTATTACGATCAAGCTATCGCTGTCGATCCGAACTACGCCTTGGCATACGCGGGTTTGAGCTTCTCTTATAGTATCCAGGCGGCGATCGGTGCGGTGCCTCCGACCGAGGCTTATATAAGGTCCAAGGCCGCCGCCGAGACTGCCGTGAGACTGGACGACTCACTCGCAGAAGGCCATGTTGCGCTCGGAGGAAAATCACTTTTCTTCGAACGAGATTGGTCGAAAGCAAAAGAAGAGTTCGAGCGGGGGATCGAGCTCAACTCCGGCTTCGCGGACGGTCACGAACTCTTGGGTTATTACTGGGAGGTGCAGCAACAATATGACAAAGCCGAAGTTGAATTGAAGAACGCGCAACGGATCGCACCGCTTATGGGTCTGGTGAATGCGGATGTGGCCGCGCTGGCTTATTACCAGCACCGTTATGGTGAAGCCATCGATCTGTTTGGCCGGGTGCGCAAGCTCGATCCTGATTTCATCCCGCTACCGTTTGTTCTCGCGCAGGCTTACGAGCGCAACGGTGAGTACGACAAGGCTATCGAGGAATGCCGGAACGCAGCGACCTCCTCGCCTGATGATCCCTCAATATTGACCGTGATGGGCTATGCGTATGCTCAGGCGGGGAAAAAGGACGAAGCACAATCGGTCCTCAACAAGGTCCTCGCGATGCGCAAGCAGCATTACGTCTCGCCCTTTATGATCGCGCTCCTGTGCACGGGCATGGACAAAAAGGACGAGGCGTTCGAATGGTTAAACAAAGCTTATGAGGAGAGAGATCCGCAACTCATCTGGGTCCACCTTGATCCCGAGCTCGACCCACTTCACTCCGATCCGCGCTTCACATCCCTCACTCAGCGCATGAATCTTCCTCAGTAAGCAGGTCAAGCAGCTCCGGCGCAGCGGCTCACCATCGACCATACCGGAAGGATTGCCGCTCGACCGCCGACTTGACCTCAGCGTTCAGCTCCGCCACCGTCACCGGCCGCCGTTCTTCCGTCTCAAAAAGTGCCTGAAAAAGAGGCGTGTCCATTCAATCATTTCATCACAGATGGACAGCCAAAAGGAAAGGCAGGGAAATGTCGGCCCTCAGTCCTACGCCGGCCAGCGTGGGAGCTGGGTCGAGTCAGGGAGCCCCTTCGGGGATGTTTTCTCGGGCCCGGATGAGATCCGTGGTATAAGAGCAGTTATGACGGGATTCTCAGCTCTCGTACTTCTCTTTATCGCGGCGAGCATGTCGATACTCGCTCAGAACCCGACACCGGAATCAAGGAAAGCCGCCGAAGAATGGGTCGCGAACGATACATTCCGCTCGAAGGTCGCGCGGTTTGAGATCGCGCTCGCAACAATGCCGCAAACGCTTGGAGTATCTCCAAATCCCATACATTACAATTGGATGTTTTTTGACAAGAGAGTTTCGTACTCGGTCGACTACAATCCGCCATTCAAGTACGACCACAGACGGACGACAAACGAATTGACCCTAATGCCCGACGTTGAGGCTAATTTTCCACAGATGCTCAGCAGCATAACGGGTTCAAAACCGAGATTACAAAGACCGCTAAGGCTCGGCAAACTTCGAGGCACGGAGTACCGGTTCGTTTCGAAGGATGGTGGCTTTTGCATCGCCCGTATCTTTCTCGTCGGTGGCTACGACTACCAGCTAATTGCCTTCTACAGGAAGGAGAGCGACGAGAAAGAGGTGCTCGGTGTTCTCGACTCATTCAAGATAATCGGCGCGAGATAGCCCACGACAGGTCCTTACCGCTGTGATAAGAAGGGCTGCCGGAGCAGCCTTTCTTGTGGATCGTCAAACAAAGAACCACCCCGTCTGCCGAAGCGGCAGCCACCCCTCCTTCGTAATGAGGGGAGCCTGAGAGTGTGAGACTCGGATGTGGCTCGCACGCTGGCGAGGCGTAAAGAGAAAGGCCGCGATGATGCGGCCTTTCTGAAGAATGCCCCTACTGCGTGCGGGCTTCTGCAAGGTCCTATTCATCCTCCTCATGCGCGCGGACGCGGCCGGAGGCGACGGCTTCGGCTATGACCTTGTCGGCGAGGTTGTGGGGGAGCGGGTCGTAGTGGGAGAACTGCATGTGGTACGAGCCGCGGGCCTGGGTGACGCTGTTGAGTTTGGACTGGTAGTCGAGCATCTCGGAGAGCGGGACCTTGGCCTTGATGACCTGCTGTTTGCCGCGGGTCTCCATGCCGGCGACGCGGCCGCGGCGGGAATTGAGGTCGCCCATGATGTCGCCCGAGACCTCTTGCGGGCAAAAGACCTCGACGTCCATGATCGGTTCGAGGAGCGTGGGCTTGACGCGTTCCATGGCGTTGCGGAAAGCCTTGCGGCCGGCGGCACGGAATGAGTGTTCGTCGGAGTCGACGGTGTGATAGCTGCCGTCGATGAGCGTCACTCGAAAATCCACCATCGGATAACCCGCGACCGATCCGCTCTGTGCGGCCTCGATGATGCCCTTCTCGATAGCCGGACGGAAATTCTGCGGGACGGACCCGCCAAAGATCTTGTCCACCCATTCGAATCCAGTGCCGCGAGGCAGCGGTTCGAAGATGACCTTGCAATCGCCGAACTGTCCGCGTCCACCCGATTGCTTCTTGTGACGGCCTTGCACCTCGGCCTGCGTGGTGATCGTCTCCTTGTACGGCACCTTTGGCGGGTGCAGCGTGACCTCGACGTGAAAGCGGTCCTTGAGCTTGCCGACGACCGTCTCGATGTGGAGCTGGCCAGAGCCCGAAAGGATGAATTCCTTTGTCTGCGGATCACGGTCGAAGTGCAGCGAGGGGTCTTCCTCGAGGATCCTGTGGAGTGCCTGGGAGATCTTGTCTTCGTCGGCACGTGACTTCGGCTCGATGGCGAAAGAGATCGCGGCCTCGGGGTACTCGACAGGCGGATAGACGATCGGCTTCGCCTTGTCGCAAAGCGTGTCGCCCGTCTGCGTGTCCTTAAGCTTGACGCACGCGATGATGTCGCCCGTCGAAGCGCCGTCGCACTTGTCGAGGGTCTTCCCCGAGATGCAATGCAGCGGGCCAAGTCGCTCCATCGTTTCGCGTGTGGAGTTGTAGACCGTCGCGTCGGATGCGACCTTGCCGGAGATGACCTTCATCAACGTGATGCGTCCGGCGAATGGGTCCGCGATGGTGCGGAAAACATAGGCAGAGAAAGGCTCGTCCGGCGAGTACTTTCGCGATATGTGATCGCCGGTCATTGAATTGTCAGCAAATCCCCACTCGGCCTCGTGGTGAGCGGGATCGGGCGCAAATTCGACAATGTGATCGAGCAGGATCTGCAGACCGACGAGCGTGTTACCGGAGGTGGCATACACGGGGCAGAGCTTGCTGGAGGCGATCGCCTTGGCGAGATTCGGATAGATCTTGTCCTCGGGCAGCGTGCCGTTCTCGAAGTACTCCTCCATCAGAGCGTCGTCGGACTCGGCGACAAGCTCAATGATCCGCTCGCGAGTACGTTCAAAAACGTCGCGGCCCTCCTCGGGCATCGGGATCTCCTTGGCCTTACCCATCGCGTCAAATTCGTACGCTTTTTGATGAACGACATCGACGACACCTCTGAAATTCGCTTCGTTACCGATCGGTAGCGTGAAGGGCACGATCGACCGTGCAAAGCTGGCCGTCGCCGTTTCTAGCGCGTGACCAAAATCCGCATGCTCCTTGTCGATCTTGTTGATGACCATGAAACGCGGCAGGAGAAATTCATTCGCGTACTGCCAGGTCTTCTCGGTCTGCACCTCGATGCCGTGCACTGCATCGACGATGACGAGTGCACAGTCCGCGACACGAAGTGCGGGCCGAGCGTGCGACACAAACGCCGCATATCCCGGCGTGTCGATAAAGTTGATCTTGGTGTCCTTGTATTCGGTGTGGGCGAGATTGATATTCAGTGAGACTTTGCGGGCGATGGAGTCTTCCTCGTAGTCGGTGACGGTAGTACCTTCATCTACCTTTCCCCAGCGTCCTGGTGTTCCGGCGACGTGGAGCAGGGAGCTCACGAGCTGGGTTTTGCCCGCGTCGCCGTGTCCGATCACAGCCAGATTTCGAATGTTCTCCGTAGTGAATGTTTTCATATGGGCTCCTCAGGAATTAACGAGTGAAAGGTGACAAGCGATATGTGCGGCAAAATGCGTCGGCGCTTCTGCTAACTCATCACTCGTCACTCGTCACTCTCCACTAAGTTGTATGGCTAACTTCCAAATCTATATTAGCTAGGTGAAAAGGGCAAGATAGTGACCCATATCACGTGTCGGATAGGGGGAAACGGTAGATTCCATTTACCGCATCAGAGGGCTAGGCTATACTGGCCGCAGTTTTACCGAAAAAGGAAGAATCGAATGTTGGATACATCACGTCTGGTGCAGAAGTTGTTTACGCTCGCGCAAATCGGTGCCCTGGTGTGGCTGCCTGTAGCCGCATCGGCCCAGGATCTCGTGCCGATCAGCAGCTTGACGGGCGGATCGAGCGTCTTCGTCTTTAGAAATGCGGCCCGTGCCGCGAGGCGTGTTATCCCCATAGCAAAGCCTGCGAGGACCAAATCTCAGCAGATGGAGACGGTAGCGAAGCTCAACAAACAATACACAGCAACCTCCAAACTGCATCGCGAGTCAGCCAAGGTCCTTGAGCCCGCAAAGCTGCCGGGGAATATTCATATTTTGCCGCCTGCCCAGGCCTCAAAGCTCTTCGCGGGCGTCGGCGAATACTACCTCGCACACAGCGATCTGGACAAAGCGACTGAATTCTTTCGCGATGCAGTGAATCTTGATGCCACGGACAAAGCGGCTACTGACGGGCTTAGTGATGCTCTGTCGATCCAAGGCAACACTCTTTTAGCCGCGGATCAAGCATCGGGAGCGAAGGGATATTTTCTCGAGGCATTGACGTATAACCCGAACAATGCCGGCGCGTTGTTCGGCCTCGGCGAGGTCTACAGCCAACTCGATCAGACAAAGGAGGCGATCGATGCCTATGAGAAGTCGCTTGCCGCAAACAAGGATCTAACTGAGATCTTCGTCCCGCTCGGGATCCTCTATTACCAGTCAGGTGACATCGCGAAGGCGGACGCATTACTGACAAAAGCCATCGCGGCATCCGGGAATTCTCCCGAGACGCAGCTTTTCCTCGGGCTCGTGAGATTCGCACAGGGGCAAAAGGACGCAGAGGCCCTCGCAGCCTTCCAAAAGGCGGATCAGACACAGCCGGAGACGCAATTCTACACCGGCGAGACACTGGTGAGACTTAAGAGGACCGCTGAAGCCGTGCCTTTCTTCAAGAAGGCGACGGAGCTGAAACCAACTTATTTTGACGCGTGGTTCTCGCTGGGCGAGGCGAATTACGAGCTTGGTCACTGGGATGACGCGGCCGCGGCGTACAAACAGGCGGTGAGGCTCAAGAATACCGACTGGGCGACGTACGCAGGGCTCGGCGATTCGCTGAGGCAAGGTGGGAAGTTTGACGAGGCGACGGGAAACTATCGCAATGCAGCGACATTCTATGTGCAGCAAAAAGAGTTTAATCACGAGACGGCCGGTGAGCTTTACAGCAAGATCGGGCTTGCCATCGGTCAGCAATGCGACCTCAACATGCAGCGCGGCGTCGAGTGCCAGTGGGCATCGGCGGTAAAGGCCTTGCAAAAGGCGCTCGAGCTCACAAATGATCCTATTGATGAGGTAAATCTCGGCTGGGCCTATTTCCGCTGGGCACATCCGGATGCGGAAGGTCGTAACCTCGCCGCCGCAAAGCCAAATCTCGAGTTAGCCCGCGATATTTTGACAAAGGCCGTCGCCGCCGGACCGCCGGCGGCGGACTTCGCTCTTCAAAATCTCGCGTCTGTGCAGATCGATCTCGGCGACTATAAGAGTGCTATCGATACGTTCGGCAAGCTGGTTAAGAGTAAGCCGGATACGACCTTTAACAAGTACGCACTCGGCGTTGCTTATTATAAGAGTGGCGACGCCGCCAATGGCGAAAAGTGGCTCCGCGACGCCGTGCAGGCCGAACCCGCGAACGTCTCGTACATGATGGCCCTTGGCGACGTTTACATTAATCGGAAGAACGGCAAGGACGCTCACCGCCTCGCCGATCAGATCCGCGCCATTAACCCACAGGCAGCAGCCCAGCTCGACCTGAAGATCAAGCTTTCGAGGCTGTAGATCATCTCTGTGTTCTCTGCGAAACCTCTGCGGCCTCTGCGTTAAAGTAACCTTGAACGCGGAGGCCGCTGAGTCTACGCTGAGGACGCCGAGAAGATCAAGAGTTTGGATATCCAAGAGAACATTTCCCTCGCCCCTCTTACGACGCTCAAGATCGGCGGCTCGGCGCGCTATTTTGTACGCGCCGAGAACGAGAGCGACATCGTCGAGGCTCTGACCTTTTCCTCGGAAAAAAAGCAAAAACTCTTCATCCTCGGCTGCGGCAGCAATATTCTCGTTGCGGATGCCGGGTATCAAGGCCTCGTGCTTCAGATCGCGATGAAGGGCATCTCGTACGATCGGTTTGACGACTCGACCCGCGTCACCGCAATGGCCGGCGAAGACTGGGACATGCTGGTCAAGTCCTGCGTCAATTCCGGCCTCGCAGGCGTCGAATGCATGAGCGGTATTCCGGGCTCCGTGGGCGGCACGCCCGTCCAGAATGTCGGAGCTTACGGTCAGGAAGTTTCCGAGACGATCGAGAGCGTTCGCTGCTTCGACCGGCTGACCGGACAGATCGTAGAGCTGTCGAATTTGCAGTGTGGATTTACCTACCGTACCAGCATATTCAACTCCTCCGAGCGCGGCCGGTACATCGTTGTAAGCGTAGAGTACCGCCTGATGCGCGGCGGTGCGGCGAAGGTCGTGTACAAGGACCTCGCGGAGAGATTTGATGGTGACGAGCCGACGCTACACGAGGTGAGAGAAGCTGTGGTCGAGATCCGTCGTGCAAAGTCGATGGTGATCGACGCGGGCGATCCCAACTCGCGAAGCGCGGGATCGTTCTTTAAAAATCCCATCGTCACAGAGACGCAGCTAGATGATCTGCGCGGCCGTTTCCCCGAGGTGCCGAGCTTTGTGTTTGGCGATGCCTACAAAGTTCCCGCGGCATGGTTGATAGAGCGTGCGGGATTTTACAAAGGCTATCGGTTCGGCAACGCGGGGCTGTCGACCAACCACACGCTTGCGATAGTCAACAGGGGCGGAGCAACGGCTGAGGATGTCATCTCTCTCAAGAATGTAATCCAAACACGCGTGCTTGAGGAGTTTGGAATATCTCTCCACCCGGAGCCGGTATTCGTCGGCTTTGAATGATATATAATGTCCTGCATCCTACCTTGCAGAGGAGGCATATGCCGAACCCAATTAAATCGCTTTTCACGTTTTTATCGTTAGCGTCGATCGTCTTTTCGACTCTTATGCTGCCGAGCCGAGCTTCTGCGCAGGACCTTGTCGCCAACGAGGACCTCGCGGGCGGCTCAAGTGTTTTCGTCTTTAAAGAGGGAAGGAAAAAGCCGCAGAGTCACAGTAATCTGCGCGTGAGACCCCGCGGCGATCGTGCACGGGCTTCTCGTGTGAGTTCCGCGTCGTCAGCCGCCGCTAAAAGGCGTCGAGATGCTGCCATCGCAAGCAGAAAAAAGATCGTCAGCGGGGGAGATCGCCGCGTCGCCCTCTCGGCGACGCTGACCGTCAAGGCAGAGGGATTCCTCGACAACAACCAGACGGATCTGGCGATCAAAAACTTTCGAGACGCGTTGGCCCAGGATGCCAAGAATACCCGTGCGACAGCAGGTCTCAGCACCGCTCTTACGGCCAAAGGCATAGAGACAGCGGGGGAGAACAACAACGCCGCGGCGGCTCCCTTTTTTGAAGAGGCGGCTAAGCTCGATCCGAAGAATGACGTCGCCTTTGCCCGGCTGGGTGCGATCTATGACGCCACGGGTGACGGTGAAAAGGCGATCGACAATTACGAAAAAGCCGTCGCTCTCAATCCTGAATACAAGGAGCTCTATCCCACGCTTGGCATTGCATACGCCGAGCGTGGTGATATCGCAAAAGGCCAGCAAGAGCTGACAGCGTCTGAGAAAGCGGGTGTGCAGAATGCAGACGTCGATTTTCTTCGCGGACTGATCGCCTTTAAGAACAACCGCGACACGGACGCCCTGGCGTCTTTTGACAAGGTAGACAAGGAAACTCACTGGGCGGAGTCACAGTACTACCGCGGCCAAATTCTGGCGCGACAAGGGAAGAAGGATGAGGCAGTAGCCCAGTACCGTGGTGCTTTGCAGGCCGATCCGACATTCGCTCCGGCGGCTTTTGATCTCGGGGTCGAGCAATACAACGCCGGCAATTATAAAGAGGCCGAAGCAGCGTACAAGACCGCTGTCCAAAGTGATCCAAATAACTACGAGGCACACGCAAACCTCGCGAGCACGTACAGACAGGAGGAGCAGTATCCAGCCGCGAATGGTGAATACAAGGTCGCGTCCAACGGTATCAAGAACTCCGGTCTTTACAGCGAGTGGGGCTATTGTCTTGGCAAGACCAACGACTGGGACAAGGCGACCGCACGGCTCAACACCGCTGCCGAGATGACACCGACTGCGATCGACAGTTCAAACGTTGGTTGGGGATACTACAACGCGGGCAAGACACAGGCTGCAGCCAAGAACGACGCTCAGGCACAGGCCAGCTTTCAGCTTGCGCAGAGTTTCTCTCAAAAGGCCGTTTCGCTCGATCCGCGATTGGACGCCGCTTACCTGAATCTTGGTGCGACGCAGAATGCCATGGGGCAATTCCAGCTCGCGGTCCAGACACTCACTACGGCTTTGGGCTTGCACGGCAACTGGGTCGTCGCCCTGAATGAGCTCGGTTACGGGTATCGAGGAGTTGGCGATTTTGCCCACGCCGTTGCGTCCTATCAGCAGGCCGTGAATACCGATCCGAAAAACGTCTTCGGCCTATTCGGCCTGTCGGAGGCGTTCTCCGCATCGGGTAACAAAAAGCAGGCGAAAAAGGTCGCAGACCAGCTCCGACAGGTCGATCCAACGGTTGCCGCAAAGCTCGACCAGGTCATTAGCGGCAAAGTGATCGACGCCACAAAACAAAAGGTCGAACAGAAGGTGCCGAAGATACCGCGCTTTCCGCATTAGGCTCCGATTCAAACAATGATAAAGGTGCGGTTCGCTGGGAACCGCACCTTTTTCGTATAATCGTCCATTTGGACGCGCGGCAACATGCCTAAGAGAGAAGACCTACATAAGATACTGATCATCGGCTCAGGTCCGATCGTCATCGGTCAGGCGTGTGAATTCGATTATTCCGGTACGCAGGCTTGTAGGGCGCTAAAGAGCGAGGGTTACGAGGTCGTACTCGTAAATTCCAACCCGGCAACGATCATGACGGATCCGGAGATCGCGGACCGCACATATGTCGAGCCGCTCACCGTCGAATCTGTCACGGCGATCATCGAAAAAGAACGCCCGGACGCCTTGCTGCCAACTGTGGGCGGTCAGACTGGTCTGAATCTATCCGTCGAGCTCTATGAGCAGGGAATTCTGGACCGCCTCGGCGTTCAGATGATCGGCGCGAATATCAACGCCATCAAGGTCGGCGAGGACCGCGAGCTCTTTAAGGCGGCGATGGAGGAGATCGGCATTCCCTGTGCAAAAGGCGGATTCGCCCACACATGGGAGGAGGCAGCGGCGATCGTCGAGGACATCGGCTATCCCGCGATCATTCGCCCCGCATACACACTTGGCGGCACCGGCGGCGGCACGGCTTACAATCCTGAGGAATTTGAGGAGATCGCCCGAGGCGGCCTCGCGGCATCGCCCGTCTCGCAGATCCTCGTCGAGGAATCGATCCTCGGCTGGAAGGAATTCGAGCTCGAGGTCATGCGCGACCTCAACGACAACGTCGTGATCATCTGCTCGATCGAGAATTTTGACCCGATGGGTGTTCACACCGGCGACTCGATCACTGTCGCACCCGCCCAGACGCTGACGGATGTCGAGTACCAGCGGCTTCGCGACATGTCGAAGGCCTGCATTCGAAAGGTAGGCGTCGAGACCGGCGGGTCTAATATTCAGTTTGCGGTAAACCCCGAAAATGGCGATGTCCGCATTATCGAGATGAATCCGCGTGTCTCGCGCTCGTCTGCCCTCGCCTCGAAAGCAACCGGATTCCCGATCGCCAAGATCGCGGCAAAGCTTGCAGTCGGCTATACGCTCGATGAGATCCCGAACGATATCACCAAAAAGACTCCAGCCTCCTTTGAGCCGACGATCGACTACGTCGTGACAAAGATCCCGAAATGGGCTTTCGAAAAGTTTCCCGGTGCCGAGGATGTGCTCGGAACCCAGATGCGCTCGGTAGGCGAGGTGATGGCGATCGGCCGTACTTTCAAGGAATCCTTGTTTAAGGGGCTGCGTTCACTTGAGGCTGTTAAGCCATTGCGTTTACAAGATGTTCCGGACGAGGAGCTCCAGCGAAAGCTTGCCCGTCCTAACTCGCAAAGGTTCTCATACATCACGTACGCACTTCAAAATGGCTATTCAATTGAGGAGGTTTACCGGCTCACGAATATTGATCCATGGTTCCTCGACCAGCTCAGCCAGGTTATGGAGTTGCAGGACCGAATTGACGGCGTGGCTCTCGCGGACTATAGGGATGCCGATCTGCGGGAGGCCAAGGAGTTCGGGCTATCGGACCGTCGCGTATCCTTTCTTTCTAAAGCACCTGAAGATGAGGTGCGTAAATTACGGAAGGCAAAGGGTATAACTCCAGCATACAAGCGCGTAGATACTTGCGGTGCGGAGTTCGAATCGTTCACGCCTTACATGTACTCGACGTACGAGTCTGAGTCAGAGGCGGAGCCGTCTGACCGCCGCAAGCTCATGATCCTGGGCTCCGGCCCAAACCGAATCGGTCAGGGTATCGAGTTTGATTATTGCTGCTGCCACGCCAGCTTCGCACTCCGAGACGCGGATTTTGAGACCATCATGGTCAACTGCAATCCCGAGACCGTGTCTACAGATTACGACACGTCGGACCG
>JBJMGO010000296.1:0-18940 GCA_045807825.1 Pyrinomonadaceae bacterium
AACGTGTAGATCATCTTGACCAGTCGGATGCTCTTTTGCCAGACGATCAGATCCTTGTAGCTCGCGGCCTTATCACTCATCA
Source organism: Pyrinomonadaceae bacterium (assembly GCA_045807825.1). GTDB lineage: Bacteria > Acidobacteriota > Blastocatellia > Pyrinomonadales > Pyrinomonadaceae > OLB17. The sequence goes on from JBJMGO010000296.1 coordinate 83, forward strand.
CTCGTCACTTGTCCCTCGTCACTTCCGTCATCGCGCTTAAAGCCAAACTTCTCCAGCCTATACTGCAATGTTCGAAAAGTGAGGCCGAGTAGTTTCGCAGCCTTGGTGATGTTGTTGTCGGTGCGAGACATGGCCTGCATGATGAGACTGCGCTCGACGTCCTCAAAGTTGACGCCGTCGGCCGGCAGCTTGAAAAGCTCGCCCATTGCCTCGGCACCGGCGGCGGTGCTGTTGCCGGAGACCATGTCAGGCGGGAGGTCGTCTATGGTGATGCGGTCGTCCTCGCAGAGGAGGATCGCGCGCTCGAGCGCGGATTCAAGCTGGCGTATGTTGCCGGGATATGGATAATCATCGAGCAGATGCCGAGCCTCGGGTGTGAACGTGATCTTTCGATGAGTGCCGCGCGTGTGTTTCTTGACGAAGTGCTCGATCAGCACGGGAATGTCGGTGCGGCGTTCGCGAAGGGGAGGAATATCGATCGAGAGCACGTTGAGACGGTAATAGAGGTCCTCGCGAAAGCGTTTTTCCTCGACCATGTGGAGCAGGTCGCGATTGGTCGCGGCGACGACGCGAACGTCGATATTCAAGTCGCGTGTGCCGCCGACGCGCCGGATCTGGCGTTCCTGCAGGGCACGCAGCAGCTTTGCCTGGAGCGAGATGTCGAGCTCGCCTATCTCATCCAAAAACAGCGTGCCGTTGTCGGCGATCTCAAACAATCCCTTTTTGTCAGCGACGGCGCCGGTGAATGAGCCTTTTTCATGGCCAAAAAGCTCGGATTCGAGAAGGTTCTCGTTTATCGCGGCGCAATTGACGGCCTGGAATGTCTCACTTGAGCGCTCGCTGTTTTTATGAAGAGACCGTGCGATCAACTCTTTGCCGGTACCCGACTCGCCCCGGATGAGGACGGTGGAACTCGATCTTGCGATCTTGAGGATCAGCTTTTTGACCTTGTCCATCTCCGGCGAGACGGAGACGATCTCGGCGTCGAGGGTCGTCAGCTTTGTGAGCGCACGCGAGACGGTCTCGAGGAGCTTTTCGCTGTCGTATGGCTTTTGCAGGTACTCGAAGGCACCGAGCCTCATCGCGTCCACGGCCGAGTCGACAGAGCCGTGAGCGGTGAGAAGAATTACGATTATCGACCTGTCAAAATCCGTGAGCTGTTTGAGCAGGTCGAGCCCGCTCATGCCGGTCATCTTGAGGTCGCTGAGGACGAGATCAAAATGCCTGTCCGCGACAAACTTCATCGCCGCCTCACCTGACGAGGCGGTCGTTACGTCATATCCCTCGCCCGACAGGATCGTCTCGAGTATCTCGCGTTGGTTCTTTTCGTCGTCGACGACGAGGATCGATTTACGTGCCATTTAGTAGATGGAGAAGTTGTATTCGACCGACTTTATGACGGTGACAGGCTTGCCGTCCGACACCTGTGGTTCGAAACGCATGCTCTTTGCCGCGGCGAGTGCTGATTCCGTGAGGCCGAATGGCAGACGTTTCGTTATTGACACGTCGCCGATCTGCCCATTGTCCAGAAACTTGACCCTCATTATTACCGTGCCGGTTATCTCATACACGCGAGCAAGGGCGGTGTAGGATGGAGATGGTTTCGACAGGATCTTCAAACGCGCATTGGTCCGCACCGCGCCGGTGACCGCTCCCGCGGCGATCCCGCTGTTGCTTGTGCCGGTGCCGGTGCCGGTGCCTGAGCCGACTCCTTGGCCCATGCCGGTGCCGCTGCCCGAACCCTGTCCGATCCGGTCATCGCCTGCTCCGAGCGGCTGCAGCTCGAGTTTGTCCTCGGGCACAGGCTCAACCCTTTCCTTCTCATTGGGTGGAGGAATTGCGCGCTCGAATTTGAATGATGAAGCAAATCGGTCGCCGATGGGATCAATAATGTTTTCGCTTACCACCTGCAGAACGTATGTTCGCCCGTTGGCCTTGAACGCCGTCACTCTTTGCCAGTATCCGTAGCCGTCCATGAACGAAACCGTTGACGCATGCTGGAAGTCGCTGCCCGGCGCAAATGCTTTGCCATTAGATCGAACGAACTGCTTCACGATATCGATATCGTGTATGCGCTTATCGGGCTCCGAGAAGACATAGACCCACGTCCCGTTGGCCCCGCCCAGATACTTACGCCCGCTCAAGCCGTCCGCGTCACCGCGCACGTCCAAAGCGAAAGGTACGACAACGGAGAATCCGTCGGCTGTGCCGTGGAAGGTCTCATATTTGAGTTCCGCCTGTGCAGCGGCGACAAGCCATGTGCACAGAATGATAGCGCCGGCTTTAAGCGTGTATCCGATCATGGTGTTTCTCTCGCTCCCGGTAATTTTACGATAAACCTGGTTCCCTCACCCTCTTTGGATTCGAGTTCGATGGTGCCGTGATGGACCTCGACGACTTTGTGAACGATGGCGAGGCCGAGGCCGGTGCCGGTTTCTTTGGTGGAGAAATAGGGTTCAAAGATCTTTGGCAAATTCTCCTCGGCAATGCCGCTGCCGGTGTCGGCGATCTCGAACTGCACGTATTCGACGTCACTCGATGGAGAGATCCTGACGCTTAATTTGCCGCCCTTGCCCTCCATCGACTGCAGAGCGTTTATGAAAAGATTACTGAAGACCGAACGCAAAAACTCCGCGTCGCCCAGGATCAGCGGGACGTTCTCGTGCTCGATGAGACTAACCTTGACGCCTTTTTCCTCGGCCTCCGGTTCGACTATGCGGAGGCTGTCCTTGACGACCTTGTGCGGGTCGATCGGCTGGAGGTTAGCTTTCGCAGGCCGCGAGTAATTTAGAAAGTCCGTGATCTGCCCGTCGATCCGCGCGACCTCGGCCTTGAGCTGTGAGGTTAGCTTTACAAACTTCTGTTTTTGCTCGTCGTCCGCGGGCGCGAATTTGGCACGAAGGTGATCGAGCGTGAGGTTGATGTAGTTGAGCGGGTTGCGGATCTCGTGGGCGATCGCCGAGCCGAGACGGCCAACGACGGCGCTTTTCTCGGCCTGCTGGAGCTGTTGCTCGAGGTCCTGCTTTTTCTCAAGCTCGGCCGTCATCTCATTGAACCGGGTCGCGAGCCGTCCGATCTCGTCGCTCCGATCAGAGTCGGCTACCCGTACGTGGAGATTGCCGCGTGCGACCTGACGCGCGGCCTCCGAAAGATTCGCGATCGGAGCGCCGAATCGCCATACGAGCCAAAACGTGATCAACGACGAGACCAGCAGCACGCCCAACGTGTAGATCAGCGGCTTTGCGGCACGCCACCACGCCTGGGCCTTGTCGTTGGTGAGGATCACCATGACATACCACCGGCCCTGGTCGGTCTCGATCGGAACCGCGTGAGCCTCTCCGGAAAGCTGCCCTCCCGTTACTCCGGTGGCGTTGCGGTTCGGGAACCGTTCGATGTCGGCGCCGAGCCTGTCTCCCTCGATCAGAGGCGGCAGGTCCGTGAGGTCTACCAGCTTTTTATAGACGATATTCTTATCCGGGTCATATTCGGGAAGGTATCGACTGTCGAGGCTGTCCACGACCTCCCATCTCTCGTTGATGATGATGATGTCCTTTATGCGCCGGCGGGCTTCCTCGTCCAAAATTCCCGGCTGAGTGACGAGATCCTGCACGCGGTCGTCAGACGTCATTCCGCGGAACCCTACGGCGATCCCCGCGACGACCGCGGCCTCCTGGTCCTCCCGAAGGTCGGCATTCTCCGACTGCGTGAGCAGATTCAGGTAGTACTGTGCCCCAAGCGTCGCCACCAAAAGCAACGCGAGCACGAGCAGCAGACGGCCCCGAAATGTCGAGAAGAATTGCACCGGTTAGTTATAACACGCAGTCCTCGGTGAGCCGCCGAGTGTCGTCAACACCTAAAGGCGTCGCTGTTACCTTTGTATCAGCCAAATTCATCCCTTCCAAAACGATCCGTTATAAATAGTCCTTGCGCTCGGGAGGCGTTCGGGTGTATAGTGCCAGTAGTTTTTCGCATCTCCTGAGGCGTCAGGGCCCCTTCACAGGTTCACAAGACGCCTCGACTCAGCAAAAGACAAAACTAAAATCCCGTTCCCCAGAGGTAAAGCATGAAGTCTCGTTTTACGCAAAGTCTCTTTGCTCGTCTGCCCATCGCCCTCATCCTTATAATTTCAGCTTTTGTATTCTCAGCCGCCGCCGGTCCGCACTCAAAGGGACCCGGTAAAAAGGCAGATACAAAAAAGACTGCAGCAAAGAAGAACGACCGTAACGCCAAAGACACCCGCCACGGTAAGGCCACCGCTAATAACAAGACCGACAGGAACGACAAAAAAGGAAATGTCGCCGATCGCCGGGCCAAAGAGGCCAAGCGCCGCAAAGAGGAAGCCGAGCGCCGTACGGCTATCGAGGCCGAACGCCGCCGCCGTGAAGAGGCTCGCCGTGCAGCGATCGCTCGTGCACTCGCCTTTGAACGCGGACTCCGCAACACAACCGTCGAAAATATCTCAAGAGACAAGACAGAGGGCGAGGACCTGCGTATTCGCCAGGCGGCGATCAACGCTCTCGGTAACCGTGCCGGCTCGGTCGTCGTGATGGAGGCCCAGACGGGCAAGGTCCTGACGATCGTCAACCAGGATTGGGCGGTCCGCAGCACAATTCGCCCCTGCTCGACAGTTAAGCTCGTGACCGGCGTCGCTGCTCTTAATGAGGGCGTGATATCAAAGCAGGACGGATCGATCAAGGGCGTCCCGTACCGCAGAAATCTCGACGACGCGCTGGCGTTCTCAGACAACGGCTACTTTCAGCGTGCGGGAATGCAGGTCGGCAATCAGAAGATGGTCGAGTACGGTACCAAGCTCGGTCTAGGTCAGCCGACCGGCATCAACCTCGACGGTGAGGCCGCGGGCAAGCTGCCGACGAACGATTCAGACAGACGCATCTATTCGCACGGTGACGGGACGGAAGTTTCGACCCTCCAGCTTGCGGTTCTCGCCTCAGAGATCACGAACGGTGGTCACCGCGTGCTGCCGCGCGTTCCGCGTAACGAGGTTGATAAAGCGCGTTTTCAGCCCTTCTATAAGGCCGAGGTCAACGTACCGCGTGAGAACGTCCGCCGCCTGATCCCGGGAATGATGGGTGCCGCGGAGTACGGGACAGCACGCCGGAATATGGACCAGACGCTAGGTGTCGCAGGCAAAACCGGCTCGTGCATCGACAAGGGATCGTGGGTCGGGCTTTTCGCCTCGGTAGCACCGGTCGAGAATCCCAAATACGCCGTCGCGGTCATCACACGCGGCCAGCATGAGCGTGGCAAATTTGCCGCGGCCGTGGCTGCCGATGTGTACCGCTCGCTCGCGGCAAACATCGTTCGCTCGGACAGGAATCTCGCCTGGACAGAATTCAAGATCAAGCCGCACACGGTCAAACCTCCGGTCAGTGCCGACGACGAGGATGACGATGCGGCAGATACGACAGCCGCCACCAACTCTGCCGCCCCAGCCGGTGGAGACACTAACATCAACGACGTTAATGACCTCTTGATGAACAACACGCAAAAGGTCACCGTTGTTCGGGTAGTGCCAAAGGCGTCGGATAGGAAGCTCGTGACCCGCACCGGTGATTCCAAGCCGCTCTACCAGCCGCAGCCAGCGGAGCAGAGGCCCGCGACGAAAGCTCCCGAGTACAAACCCGCACAGCCCGCGGCAACACCTAAAAAGGACGTGCCAAAACCGTCGTTCCCGCCTGTCGTCATCACTTACGACAAGAGCGGAGCCGACCGCCCCAGGCTTTAAATTCCTCTAGATCTCGCGGTGGAATTAATAAACCGGGCTTCTACCAGAAGCCCGGGTTGCTTTGTGTTAAACCGTGGTGAGCGTCTTGACAGCACCTCGGAGATTAAAGGATTATTTACCTTTTCGCCCTCACCGAATATTTGCTTCAGTGGCGTCTCTAAATAGGGGATACATAGCAACTTTTCCCGAGACGGTTTCATCTGAATTGTCGCCTGGAGAACGGACTTTACGTCTTCGACGGGCGACACTAAGTACAAGGGTTTTCCGCATCAAGGAACGATCATGAAGAAAACGATCTTTAGACTCACTTACGCAGGCCTGCTGATGGCTGCCTTTTTAGCCTTTGGGGCTGTAACGGGTGTCGCACAGGACCCCAATTGCACTGACGTCGCGGGGCAGAACGCGATGCAGGATGAATTTGACACCCTTTATAAGAAGGGCGCCGCCGACCTGGTTGCCCGGCAGAAGGCGATCGACTCCGGAAAGGCGTTTCTGGACAAGTACGGCAGCTGCGACACCACAAAGGAGCGGTCCGACTGGTTGAGGAGCAAGATCCCCGGATTCGAAAAGCAGGTTGCGACAGCCCGCGAGGCTCAGGCCCGTGCGGCAGTTGTCGATCCTTTCAACGCAGCTCTGGTTGCGACGAACACCACTGATGCCACTGCGAAGTCCAAAGCCTACAGCGACGCTTATGCCACGGGGCAGCAGGTGATGGCCAAGTACCCTGACGATTACCGCACCGTCGAGATCGTGCTCGCGACGATGGGCGGCGACGAGGCCCTTCTCCGCAACAACTACAAGTATTCGGATGATACGCTTCGCTACGCGAAGATGGCTTTGGCGGACCTCCAGGCAAACAGGAGCTTCGCGATCGCCGGTCAGGGCCAGCCGCAATATGGGTTGAGCCTCGGTGACCCGAAGACGAACAAGGTCATTTATAACTTCTCCTTCAAGGACCAGCCGGCCGCGGCGGGTTGGATGAACCTCTATGTCGGCTACATCCTCTTTAACAACAAGAACGACAAGGCCGGTGCTTTGCCCTATCTCTACCAGGCTGCCAAGCTGATCCCGAGTGACGCTCCCGTAGCTTTTGCTCTGGTCGGTGACTACTACTTTGACCAGCTCAAGCCGGCGATCACGGAGATCAACACCTTGATCGCTTCACAGAATACGGTGACCGACCCGGACAAGCTGAAGGCACTCGTTCAGGAGATCAAGGACAAGGTCGCGCTGTCGAATGGCATTGCCGAGCGTGCGATGGATGCCTATGCGCGTGCTTACATGATCAGCACCAAGCCGGACTACAAGACCAATATGAAGAATATGGTCGCTCAGGTCTTTAAGGTCCGCTACGGAACGACGGCTCCTGTGACGGTCGATCAGTGGATCTCGAGTGCGGTGGCAAAGCCGTTCCCGGACCCGACGACGCCGGTGACGCCGATAGCGGATCCGGAGCCGGTCAAGACGACGACGACCGGTGCGGAAGCTCCTGCGACAACGACGACAACTCCGGTCAAGACACCGGTCACCGCTCCGGTCAAGACTCAGACGCCGGCCAAGCCTTCGGGAGCTGCGACGACCAAGAAGCCGGGTGTTGCCACGACAAAAACGTTCGCTAAGAAGCGCGGTGCCTAAATGTTGTGATCTCGGTCTAAAGATCGTTAGCCGGACGTCAAAAGCGTCCGGCTTTTCTTTTGCTATCCCAGCACTTAAAATCTGAATGCATGTCGGTCAAGGTGGGTAAGCTCGAGAGCATCATCGGGCATAAATTCAAAGATACAAAACTTCTGGAGAGGGCTCTCACCCATCGCTCGTGGGCTTTTGAAAACTTGCCTGCGGACGACACCGACAAGATCCGTGAAAGCGAGAATGAGTCGCTTGAGTTTCTCGGGGATTCGGTCCTCGGGCTCGTGATCGCTGAATATGTGTTCAATACTCACCCTGAGGTAGACGAGGGCGGCCTGACGCTGATGAAGCACCACCTCGTCAGCACGACGACGCTCGCAATGGTCTCCGAGCGGCTGACACTCGGCGAGTACATGCGTGTCGGTCACGGTGAGGAAAAGACCGGCGGACGCCGCAAGCAGGCTTTGCTCGCGAATCTGCTTGAGGCCGTGATCGGAGCCGTATTCCTCGATGGAGGCTACACGGCGGCGCGTGTATTTATCACAAAGACATTCGCCGACGAGCTAAAGCAGGCGACGCCGACAAACTCGATCGATTACAAGACGACGCTTCAGGAGCTGCTTCAGTCGCGAAAGGAGCATGCACCCTCTTACAACGTGATCAAGACCGAGGGACCGCCTCACGCGAGAGAATTCACCGTCGAGGCGCGATGGGACAGCGGCTCGACCGAGGGCCACGGCAGCTCGATCAAAGCCGCCGAGATGATGGCGGCCGAGGCGGCGATAGACAGGATAAAAGGCACCGATAAGGTGAAACGACGCCGTGCTAAATGACGTATGATTGCGGTTAGTACCTAATGAACGACGACAAACCACAAACCCCCGTTATCACGGAAACTGACGCAAAGACCGGTGCTCCGGTCCTGGGTCCGCGAAAGTCCACTCTGCGCGAGTATTTTGAGTCTTTTGTCGTGACGCTGATCATGGCGATCTTCGGGATGACTTTCATCCTGCAGGCGGTTACGGTGCCGACGGGCTCGATGCAAAACACGATCATGATCGGCGACTATTTGCTGGTCAATAAGTTCATCTTCACGCCCGGCGGGCATGAATTGCCGTTCCTCCCGCAGCGTGAGATCCAGCGTGGCGACATCATTGTCTTCAAGTACCCGGGCAACAAGCTGCATCCCGAGGCGGACAAGCGTCATGGCAGCTCAGCAATTCCATATCAGGTGAACTATGTAAAGCGAGTGATAGGCCTGCCGGGTGAGACGGTCGAGTTTCGCGACAACCGTGTTTACATTAACGGTGAGCTGCTTTCAGAGAACCGCATGCTCGGCGACCCGCCGACGCGAGGCGACCAGGAATCGGCGCTGATCACGTCAGCTTTTGAGGACGCTACGCCCGGCGCAAAATGGACGGTTTATTATTCGAAAGACACGGTGGACATGATCAAGGCGGGACAGCATCCGTCACGTGTGGGTTATGAATTCGGTGTGGCGGGCAAACCCGGCTCGGCGTCCGTCATACCAGACAACTGTTTTTTTGTTATGGGCGACAGCCGCGACAACAGCGAGGACAGTCGGTATTGGGGATTTGTCCCGCGCGATCTGATCATCGGACGGGCGATGTTCGTGTACTGGTCGTGCGACCGCGGAGCTTCAGGTGGCAGTGCGATGGGGTGCATCACGCATCCGCGGTTCGATCGGATCGGGCATTTTGTTAAATGAGATCTTCAATTACCACTAGCTTTAGCTAGCGGTAACAGTGAGACAACATTGATCGGCTTAGCCGAAATCCTTCGGGGCTTCAGTCAAATTGGGCTTAAGCCCCGATCCTGTTTATGAGCAGACCACTAGCTAAAGCTAGTGGCAATTCACAAGCCCCGCTATGGAGATGATGCTTTCAAAAGAAGTTTGTGACGCCATCAACGGCGGCGTCGGGGTCGTCGCCCTCGAATCGACCGTGATCGCGCACGGACTGCCGCACCCGCAGAATCTCGAGACGGCATTTGAGCTTGAGAGGATCGTCCGCGCTGCCGGAGCCGTTCCCGCGACCATCGCAGTATTTGGCGGCGAATGTCATGTCGGCCTCACCGTGGATCAGATCGAGCAGCTTGCAACGGGAAAGGAGATCCGCAAGATCTCTCGACGCGACCTCGCGATAGCGGCGGGTAGACGACTCGACTGCGCGACCACGGTAGCAACAACGGCCTTCTTCGCGCATCGTGCGGGAATTCAGGTGTTTGCAACGGGCGGGATCGGGGGCGTACATCGTGGGTACTCCGCGGATGTCTCGGCCGACCTGCCGGAGCTAGCAAGAACTCCGCTCACCGTCGTTTCCTCGGGAGCGAAGATCGTCCTTGACCTGACTGCAACTCGCGAATGGCTGGAGACATTCGGTGTGACGGTGCTCGGCTGGCAGTGTAACCAAATGCCCGCGTTTTACTCACGCTCCAGCGGGCTCTCTATCGATGAGACGGTTGATAACGCGGCGGAAGCAGCGGTGATCATAAAGGCTCGGGACGCGCTCGGCCTGAGCAACTCAATTCTAGTGACAGTCCCAATACCCAAGGAATTTGGGATCGAAAGAGATGAGCTTGAGGCGATACTCGCGGACGCTCTCAAGGACGCGGACGCAAAGAATATTCGCGGCAAAGAAATCACGCCTTTTCTGCTCTCAGAGATGTCCAGGCACAGCGGCGGCCGCACGCTGACAGCTAATATCGAGCTTCTAAAGAACAACGCACGAGTCGCGGCTGAGATCGCAATAGAACTGGCAGCTAACAGCTAGGATCATTTCGCCCCTGCAGCAGTTGTCGTGGACATCTTTGTGGTCAGAGCATCGAGACGCTTCTTTGCCTCGGCGGCTTCGCTCGCGGCAGGGAACTTCGCGACGATCTCACGCCAGCTTGAGCCGTCGTAGTGGTATCTCCGCTCGTTGGGATCAAATAGAAACGTGATCCCGAGCTTCCGATAACGGTCGAGGCTGACGAAATTCAGATAATAGCTGTGCATAGGTGCGCCCGAGGCGGCCATCTCGCCGCGCTTGAGGCGACTGTTTGCCTCCTTGGAGAGCTTGCCGACGGCGAGCTCCTCTAGCAGGTCGCCGTAAAGCAGGAGAATGGCGGGCCTGAACTGCGACGCCGGATACAGTTCGAGAAATTGCGTCGCGGCCTCGATCTGGTCATAACCGTCGAGAGCCTGGGTGAGCTCGGCGAGACGCTTTTCGTCGTCCTTGCGAAACTTGCCAAACACCGCGTCCGCCTGCACCCAGCCGTTGCTCGTCGGCGGGGCCACGACCTTATAAAACTTCACGCCGTCGCCCTCGGCGACCGCGAGGATCTGCACCTTTTTGCCGCGTCCGATACGGTGAATGACGGGTGCAAAGAGACTCGGCGATTCCCTGAGCACGGACAGCGTCTCATCCACGACCACAGCCTGCTGGCCGATCTCGGGCGAACGCGTCCCGGTTCTCGCCGGGCGAGCAGGAGCCGGACGAGGCGATGCGGCACTGGGTCGCCTTTGGGCCTCTGCGGAGAAAACGAGTGCAAAAAGGATGAGAGCGGGGAGCAGCGATTTCATAGAGGTGCGTTAGAGAGCTTTGGCGATCTTCTCTTTGAATTTAGCGTGGTGAAAGTGGCAGATAGCGATCGCCAATGCGTCTGCCGCGTCGTGAGGTGTGGGCACCTCTTTTAAGCCGAGTAGTGCTTTTACCATCAGCCCTACCTGGGCCTTGTCTGCGTTGCCGTAGCCCGTCACAGTCTGTTTGATCAGCCGCGGCGCGTACTCGGCGATGTCGAGACCTCGCTGCTCAGCGAGCAAGAGCATGGTCCCGCGAACCTGTCCGAGCTTCAGAGCGACGCCGACATTTACCGCGTAAAAAGTGTCCTCGACAGACAGCACGTCGGGAGAATACTCGGCCATGACCTCTGCAACGCGTTCGTAAATACCCGCCAGCCGTTTTGAGAATGCCGTTCGCGGATTGGACTTCACCACGCCAAAATCCACGAGCGTATAACGCGTCCCGGACCCGTCAACGACACCCCAACCCAGCGTTTCGCTGCCCGGATCGATCCCTAAAACGCGCATGTGGCTAAAACTGCTGCCAGAAATTCAAACCAAGATACTCCAAGACGATGTTGAATGGCAAGTGAATGCGATCGCTTGGCGTTCCTTTGCGGGCTTTCAAGTCTTTGCGAGTAAAACAACCGGATATCACGCAAAGGCGCAACGCACGCAAAGTGAAGCATTTTGTAATTGCCGCTCCAGTTCTTATCATCGACATTGTTCCCATGAATACCGCCGAGGCTGACACAACACTGCTTCCAACAGTCCGTACGCTGCTCGAGGGCGCGGTCGATTATGCCGGGCTTTTCCCGCCGTCGGCGGTCTCGATGAGCGACGCGGTGATCAACTACGCGACGTACCGCAACAGCAACTACTCGTGGATGCTCGGGCGGTTTGTCGTGACCGCGGCTCGGCTGGACGAGTTTTACGAGCATGCGGCGGACTTTATCTCGCGGGATTCGCATGACGCATGGCGGTTGGCGGTGATCGTCGGGGATGACTTTGCAAAGACTATCGAGCAGATACGTGAGTTCAACGCCCGCACACATGGTGGAGTGGTTTGCGATGTAGTGGAGTATAAGGTGGCCACGCGCGGCGACATCGAGAATGCCGGGAACTCGATGCCGCAGGAGATCACTGCGTATTTCGAACTGCCGCTTGGCCAGGAACTGCCGGAGTTGATCGCCGCCGTCGCGACAAGCGGGCAGAGGGCAAAGATCCGCACTGGCGGTGTGACACCCGACGCATTCCCGCAGTCGAATGAGATCGTGAGATTCGTCAGGACATGCCTCGCGGCAAACGTGCTGTTTAAGGCCACCGCCGGACTGCATCATCCGGTCCGCTGCTACCAGCCCCTCACCTATGAGGCAAAGGCGCCAAAAGGCACGATGCATGGTTTTCTAAACCTGTTTTTAATGACCGGCTTTGCCCGCAAAGGCTACAAGCCCGGGATCCTCGAGCAGGTGATGGAGGAGGAGTTTGCCGACGTTTTCACGCTCGACTCGAGCGGCATCACCTGGCGCGGCGAATACACACTTGACCCGCGACAGATCGAAGCCCTGCGCACCAGCGGCATTCAGGCATTCGGCTCGTGCTCATTCGACGAGCCCGTCGCTGACCTGCAGAAACTAGGAATTTTGTAACCACGAAAATACACCAAAAGGCACGAACAACTTTTTTGTGCCCTTTAGTGTAATTTCGTGGTTAAGGTTTTTATGTACGAGATCAACGAAACCCACGATCCAAACCTAAAAAGCTGGATCGAGAGCGCCAACGATCCGACGACGGATTTTCCGATACAGAATTTGCCCTACTGCGAATTCGATCATCCTCGTACCGAATTCCGGCGGATCGGCGTAGTGATCGGCGACTATGTACTCGATCTTGAGGCGTGTCAATTAATTGACTTCTTCAGGTCGGATGAATATCCGGGTGATGAGCTTGTCTTTAGCAATATCGGAATCTCGTTTCCGATGTATAAGGAAGTCGAATATCTAGAGTCGATCAGATATCACCTGTCACTCCTACTACGCCAGTCCGCACCAAGCGAGTTCCAAGAGAAAGTTGCCGCATGCCTCTTGCCGATATCAGAATGCACCTTCTCCGTTCCTCGTGAACCGATTGGCGACTACACCGACTTTTACTGCTCGATCTATCATGCGACGAATGTGGGGTCCATGTTTAGGCCGGACAATCCGTTGATGCCCAATTACAAGTATGTGCCGATCGGGTATCACGGGCGGGCGTCGTCGATAGTTGTTAGCGGCACGGATGTGCGGCGGCCGTGGGGGCAGAATCGGAGTGACGCGGAGAAGCCTCCGGTGTTTATCCCCGCTAAGAATCTCGATTACGAGATGGAGCTGGGATTTTTCGTCGGAAAGGGAAATGAGCTCGGGACGCCGATACCGATCTCAGAGGCCGAGGACCACATCTTTGGCGTGTGCCTAGTGAACGACTGGTCGGCCCGGGACATACAGGCGTGGGAATATCAGCCGCTCGGGCCGTTCCTAGCGAAAAATTTTGCAACGACGATATCTCCCTTTGTCGTGACGATGGAGGCTCTGGCACCGTTTAGAACCCCCGCGTTTGAGCGTGACCCGGACGATCCGCAGCCGCTTGATTATTTGTCGGACGACACGAACCGCAAATTCGGCGGGCTCGATATCAATCTTGAGGTCTACATTCAGAGCGAGAGAATGCGAAACGAAAACATCGAGCCGCGTCTTCTCTCGCGTTCTAATACAAAAGATCTCTACTGGACCATTGGCCAAATGCTGACGCACCACGCCTCGGGCGGCTGCAATCTGCAAACGGGCGATCTGATGGCGACGGGTACGGTATCTGGTAAAGAAAAGAGTGAACGCGGCTGCCTGCTTGAGCTGACGTGGCGAGGCTCAGAGCCGCTCACGTTGCCGTCGGGAGAGACGCGTCGGTTCCTCGAGGATGGCGATGAGGTCATCATGAAAGGCTACTGCGAACGCGAGGGCTTTCGACGGATCGGTCTCGGCGAATGCCGCGGCCGCATCCTGCCTGCGATTACCAATTAGCCACAGAGCACACAGGAAGCACTGAGCAGGAAGCACCTATCCTCAGTGATCTCTGTGCTCTCGGTGGCTCATACTGATTGAATGAAACTCAGGATCAAAGGGAACAGCATTCGTCTCAGGCTCCTGCGGAGTGAAGTTGAGCGGTTTGCCGCGGACAACTTTGTGAGTGACGAGCTGCGTTTTGGGACGGCCACGGATCAGGCACTGAAATACTCCTTGATGACGTCCGATGGAATAGACGTTGTGACAGCGCAGTTTTCTGACAATCAGATCCTTGTCTTGCTGCCGGAATCGATCGCCCTGGATTGGACGACGACGGCGCGCGTCGGAGTTGAGGGCGCACAGGAGATCAGTGAAGGCTGCGATCTGATGATTCTGGTCGAAAAGGACTTTGAATGCGTCGGTCGACCTGACGATCCCGACCGCGCTGACGCCTACGAGAATCCCGATGGCTGTTGACCTCGAGGCCTTTATCCTGATCGGCGGCCGGTCGACGCGATTCGGCACGGACAAAGCCTTTTTTGAATACGAAGGAGAGACTCTCGCATTGCGTACCGTGGCGACGGTCGAGGCGGCATTCCCGGACTTCGAAACGAGGTTTGTGGCGGCGTCTGAGGAGCAATTTCGCATCCAAGAAGATAGCCTGGCAAGGGCGGTGGTATTTGATCTGAGGAAGGGTTTTGGAGCGTGGAGCGGCCTAGACGCCGCTCTTTCGCATTCAGAGGCCGAATGGACGCTCGTGCTCGCGTGCGATCTGCCGTTTATTACGATCCATTTTTTGAGAAGCCTTGTGGAGATGTGCGGGCCCGATATTGAGGCTGTCGTTTCGCGTGATGCGACTGGGCGAGAGCAGCCTCTGTGTTCCGTTTACCGGACAGCCGCGGTACGTCAGGCTGTCGAGCGGCATATGGCCACTGTCGACAATTTGCCGCCGCTGCGCGAGCTAATTGCCGAATTGAGAACTACATTCGTGGATGCAGCAAGCGACGAGCTGCGTAACGTCAATTCCCCGGCCGACCTGGTGTAACTCTCTCTTTCAACGCTCAGCGGTTAGAATATTAATTCTGGTATGGACGAGCTGCGTCTCGACAAGTTACACGAGGAGTGCGGGATCTTTGGGATCTTTGGGCACCAGGAGGCGTCGACACTGACGCAGCTTGGGCTATTTGCTCTGCAGCATCGTGGTCAGGAGGCGTGCGGGATCGTCTCGTCGGACGGCGCGGAGCTTTATAACTTTCGTGCAAAGGGGCTCGTCGCAGATGTCCTCAACGAGGAGGTCCTAAAAAAGCTCCCCGGCACCGCCGCTATCGGCCACACTCGTTACTCGACCGCGGGCAAAAACACGATCGACGAGGTCCAGCCGTTTTCCGTGACATGCCAGCACGGCAAGATCGCCATCTGTCATAACGGCAACCTTCCGTTTGCCGAGGCGCGGAGGCGCGAGCTTGAGCGGGACGGTGCGATATTTTCATCAACCTCTGATACCGAGACCATCCTTCACGACATTGCGAAGACGCATGCGAGGAATTCGCTCGAGGCGATAGAAAAGGTACTTGCAAAGACGGACGGTGCGTACTCGCTTTTGTTCCTGACCCCTGATTGTTTGATAGCAGTTCGCGATCCGAGAGGATTTAGACCACTGGTACTTGGTAGGTTTCAGGACGCGTGGTGCGTGGCGTCGGAGACTTGTGCGTTCGACCTGATCGACGCCGAATACGTACGTGAGGTAGAGCCCGGCGAGATGATCGTCATCGACGCTGATGGTCTGCATTCATCGCGGCCTCTGGAGCCAAAGCCGCACGCGGTCTGCTCATTTGAGCATGTGTATTTTTCGCGTCCCGACTCGATCATCTTTGGCCAATCCGTTAACGAATCGCGGCACAAGATGGGCAAGCAGCTTGCCATCGAGCATCCTGCGGAAGCGGACCTCGTCGTGCCTGTTCCTGACTCGGGAGTTGCGGCGGCGATCGGATATGCACGAGAGTCGGGGATCAATTTCCGGCAGGCGATCATTCGAAATCACTATGTCGGCCGCACGTTTATCGAGCCGTCGCAGTCGATCCGGTCATTCGGCGTGAGGCTCAAGCTCAACCCGATCAAGGACCTCATCCGAGGTCGTAAGATCGTGCTTGTTGATGATTCGATCGTGCGCGGGACGACGTCAAAAAAGATCGTTCAGATGGTCAGGGAATCAGGTGCCGCGGAGGTACACATGCGGATATCGTGTCCGCCGACCGCACATTCGTGCTACTACGGCGTCGATACGCCGCATCGCCAGGACCTGATCGCATCGCGAATGTCGGTCGAGGAGATCCGCGAATACATCGGTGCAGATTCGCTTGGTTACCTCTCGTTAGAAGGTATGCTCGGCGCCATCGGCATCGATCCGACGTCGGCGTGCTCAGCGTGCTGGACAGGACATTACCCGACGCTCATCGCGGGCGGCGAAGATACGATAGATCCGACCGACGGCATCGCCGCATTTGGCGCAACAACCAACGCTGCATGAAAGAGCATTGGATCGAGGTCAACGATCTGATGCAGCAGAACTATGCCTATCTCGTCACCGCCGCTGTGGGTGAGAACTTTCACCCCGAATTCACACCTGAGTTAACTCCAAAACAGATGCTCGAGCTCGGCGTCTTTGGCGGCAAGTACATGACAGACTGCCGGGATGAGTTTCCCGCCGAGTGGTTTGAAAACGCAAAGCTCTGCCACGAGCGCCACGACCCAAAGCTAAACTTCTTTGGCGTCAACGCCTCACAGCCGCTCTCGGTTTGGCGAAGGAAGGGCTGGATCTATGAGGAGGACCCTCGCGGGTGGTTTCAGTGGTACTGCCGCTACTTCATAGGCCGCCGCTGTCCTGATGACGAACGTCAGATCAAACGCTGGCGTGCCATTCGCCGTCACATCGCGCAGATAAAAGCGAATTGTCCACGTCGGACTCTGGATTGCCGCCCAGGACAGCGACAGGCCGTACTTCACTGGGCTTACGATTCGCGAAAGATCTAGCTACCCCGTTCTTTCAAACAGCATCTAAATAGCGTAAACTGGCCTTCCTCAAACGTGGGGGCGACAGGCTTCGACAGGGGCTTGTATAGATCTTTGAGTGCACGTCGGGCTTGTATGGTTAGCTCGTTAAAACGACTATACAAAAACAAATGCTAATCAAGAATTAGCTCTCGCTGCCTAACTAACCTTAGGTTAAGCGATGTCTCACCGGAAGTCGGCTTCTTGCGACCGGCCGAGGCATAACTCAGTAGAAGCTCGGGCGCGTCCACCACCTGCGGGCGCGGCTTAAAGTTAGTCAGGTTAGCTTTGCGAGAGGTCTTGTCCGCTCATCTGCTCTTGCGAAGCGAAACTCAAGTGAACGGAATAAACGTGTAGATCTCACTGGTCGCAACCTTTGGATGCGGGTTCGATTCCCGCCGCCTCCACCATTCTTTTTCTACCTTGCTTTAGACCAGGCATAAAAATCTATTGTGCCGGAGTCCATCTTGGAGTAGGATACCGCTGTACCAAAAACAAGGTAATCGCCGAAGGTTCGAAACGCAGTCCTCCCGCAGGTCAGGCATGGATATTCTTGTTTCCGCATAGGAATGGCAGAGAGAGGAGGGGGGAGTGCATACAATTTCAGCTGGTATCCGCGGTGCGGTCCGTATATCGATCAGCATCCTCATTGGGGTGCTGCCGATCGTTGCTCAGAGAGTGGTAGAGCTTCCAAAGATGGTCCTGGAAGCTAAGCACACCGAGTATGCGACTACACAAAACGTGGGCGCCCCGATCCTAACGCACGTGCTGTCAAGCAATCCAAGTGTCGCAACAGCCTCTGTTTACAGATCAACACGCGTGCAGATCGTTGCGAAAGCTCCGGGCAAAACAAATGTAGAATTTTTTGATTCTGCCGAAAATGTCCAGTACAGGCTTCCGGTCTGGGTAACTGCACCGGATCCTATCGGCGGTGGGGGCTCAGGATATGACCCAAGGCTTACGCAGCTCGACCAGATAGTTATGCTGGTCAATCGTACCGAGAACGCCCATACGCGTGATGACGCTTCGGCGCGAATAAGCGGTGTAACGTCGAGTAATCCGAGTGTTGCGACCGCACGAACCGATCCTCCGCGCGGAATTCAGATCTATTCAAAAGCGCTAGGCGATACTTGGGTCAATTTCACCGACAATGCAACCGGGGCCACTTATCAGGTGCATGTCTGGGTGAGAAACAAGATCGATACGCCGACGCCGTCACCGGTGCCCGGCCCTAAACCGGGTCCAAAACCCAAGCCGATCGTTCCGACCCCCGATCCGGATACGGGTCCGAATGGCAAGATAGACCAATGTCTGGTTGGCACCTGGCGTTCGCTTCGCACGCGGAATTCGAGCGGTTTTCACGAGGAATTCGGCGCCGGGATCGTCATCGTCATACGCTCGAACGGGGCCGTCTCGATCGACTACGATGGCATGGAACCTCTTGAGCACAGGACCGCCGGCGATGCGTATGCCGGTGGTGCCCTCGGAAAGATAGTGGAGACCGAGACTTGGCGCGGGAGCGGGTCGGGCATGCTCGTGTCAAAAGGTGGGACTCTGGTCATTAAAAACGTGACCGGCTCGACGGTCACGCACGAGTCGCATTATGTAATGGGTGACCGGGATTTTTCGTGGCCGAAGGGTGGGCTTGGCACCGTACTTGATCGCGAGGGTCCGCTGCGACCCTACGTCTGCGGCAATGACACGCTCACCATCGAGAACAAGTATCGGTTTACTTTCCTAAAGCACCACTAGACTAAGCTATTTCTATCGCCTAAGCCGTGAAGTTTAAGTTATGAGAGCTATTGCACGCCAATTGATATCCTGTGCGGCACTATTCAGCT
>JBJMGO010000297.1:0-3491 GCA_045807825.1 Pyrinomonadaceae bacterium
ATCCCCGCCTGCTCGAGTTCCTTGAGGGCCTTTTTTGGATACCGGACGCCGTGCACGAGAGCCTTCAGGCCAAGCTGCTTTACCGGCTCGATCAGGTATTCCCGGATCTCGTCCGAACGCTCTTCGTCGCCCCAATTTCCGATCCAGATAAGATCGTACCGCGGACGATCCGAGCTGATCGTTCGCGGGTAAAACACACGATCGTCAGCCGCCTCGTGCCACGTCCATGCACGCTTTGTCCATCTATTCTTCAGATACAGTTCTCGAATAACATTACCGTACGCGAGCACGCCGTCGTACCTGCTGAGGTCGTACTCGGATATCTCGTCAGGTGCCGTCACGGCGCGGTGGTGTGTATCGTGAAAGTAGAGCCGATAGCCACCGACGCGCTCGTGATGCTTGCCGATACGTGCGACAAGGTCATGTTCGTTCCACTCGTGAACGATGACCATGTCGGCTCCATCCAGTGCGTCGTCTAAGTTGAGCTTCCTGGGATCGTAGCGGATGCTGCTGAGTGCCGGGTACGCAGTCTTGAATTCCTCAAGCGGGGCGTCACCATGCTCCTTCAAGAGATTCTCAACGCTCCACGCATTTCGTGGCTCATAGACGTCGACATCTATTCCGCGAGCAAGCATCTCGGTCACTATCCCTCGCAGGAAGTGCGCATTTCCATGGTTCCAGTCCGAGACCAGCGAGTGGTAGAACATGACTACACGCATGCCGCCACCTCCGCTGAAACTGTCGCACTACCATAGGTCAGCAACTCGCGATAGAGATCGAGGTATGTTGCCGCCATGCGGCCGCTGGAATAATGCAACGCTCTTTGACCCGATCGCCATGCAAGCTCGCCTCGCATCCAGTCGTGCTTTGCGATCATCTCTATCGCCTCCGCAAGCGCCGTGTCGTTGTCCGGTTCGACAAACAGCGCCGCTCCGTCCCACAGCTCCCGCAGCGACGGAATGTCGCCGAGCACGAGAGCGCAGCCTGAAAGAGCGGCTTCTAAAATGCTGAGGCCGAATGGTTCATACTTCGCAGGTGCGGCAAAGATCGACGCATGAGCAAGGAAGGTATGCATCTCCTCCTGCGACAGCTTGCCGGTCATCCGCTCGGAACTGACCACAGTTTTCGCCGCTGACGCTCCCGCAGGCTCAGACACATCGCCAGCGATCAAGACAGGCCAGCTAAGCTGTTCGGCGACGCGATCCAGCACAGAGACATTCTTCGCCTCGTCCCAAAGACGGCCGGCGGCAAATACGAATGGCTCCTTCCACGCCGACTCGAAGTGGCCCGGATCTCTGCCGTTAAAGATCACGCGTCCGTCGTTCAGATCCCCGTAATGACGCTCTAGCGAATGGAGCATTGCCGGTGTCGGTGTAACAACGACATCAGCGGCATGAAGTCCGCGGCGAACGCGGCGGCGATATTCGTCCAACTCTGCCGGAGCCGGCGTGCCGTGCACCGCCCGCCACCATGAGAGGACGCACGAATGCCCCACGCTCACCGTCGGAGCACCCCATTGAAGGTCACCGTGGCAATAGCCGTTCAGATGAATGAGGTCGGGCCGCAGGCGATCCTGCAGCTCGAGCAGCCAACGCCCGGCCGCGTCCACATCTGCCCAGGGATCGCGCATCCATTCCAGTTTGTATTCGCTCTCAAAGACGCGGAGATTCTCGATCTCCGCGGCCTCTGCTCGCTGGTCTTCAGTGGGGAGAGCTCCCATGGTGGCGAGGCATACCTCGATGCCCTCCGCGCCATAGGAGCGGGTGAGTTCAAGTGCATAATTCCAAACCCCGCCGACTGTATCGGCGGTCATGAGGATGCGCGACGGGAGTCTTGTCATCTTCTATTGATCTCTACTTATTAGCTTTGAAAAGCGGCTGTCTTTCTCGTCCTGATAAAGGAACGCAAGGTCATTCTTGTCAAAGGCGTCAAAGAATTCTGTCCAGGAGATCTCCTGCAGTTCCTTTTCACCGCTGTAACCCGGGTAATCGATGCGCAGCAATCCACCGCCCTCTTTGTCACCGGTTCCCCTCACGCGCGCCGGGTGTCCGCCACGCTCCTCGACCCATTTTTGGATCTTCTTATGATCGGTTGTCGTCTTTGCTTCTGCCATAGAAAACCTCCGTGTCCGTATTTTGGAACTTGTCAGCTTCTAAGTAGGTCACCTCCCGTACATTTGGTCGAGGACCTTTGAAACCGTGATGAATCTCTCAGCTTCTTTGTCGAATGATGTGTCGCCCGCTGCGAGCCGAGTCGCCCAGTCGACGACCGCACGGCCGCCCCATGTCCAATCGGCATCGTTGCCGCTCTCGGTGAGCAAGCCGCGTGAGGTCCCTTCAAATCGCTCCGCCTGAAAATCGAAGAATGACCCGCCTACATTACTGAGCTTCGCACCGCCTTTTGTGCCGTAGATACTCGCCTCGATCTGCGCGTCCCGTCCCGCGTTCAGATTCCACGAGCACGCAAGCTGCACAAGGCAGTCGCCCGCCTGAAACTCGCCACATGCATAATCCTCAACCTGTTTGCTCTTGTCATCGAGCCGTTTGCCCTTTGCACGCAGATGTCCCGAGACCTCGTAAACGGCGGGAAAGTCGAGCGTCCACAACAGTAGATCAACAAGGTGAACCCCAAGGTCGATCAGGCACCCGCCGCCAGATAGCTTACGGTCAAAGAACCACGGCTTGTCGGGTCCATAAGCATTGTGAAATTTAAGATCAGCCGCAAAGATCTCTCCCAGCGCACCGCCTTGTACAAGCTCGCGGATGGCCTTTACACCGTCTATATACCGATACGAGAGATCTACCATCAGCAGCAGGTCGCGACGCTTCGCGGCGTTGACGACCTTTCTCACCTCACGCGTATTGCGGCCCAAAGGCTTTTGGCAAAAGACCGGAATCCCCGCATCGAGCGCCGCACATGCCTGCTCCGCGTGAAGAGCGCTTGGCGTCGCGATCACCAGTCCGTCGAGTCCCATCTGGAGAAGAGCCTGGACATCCGGCTGCAGTTCGGCGTCAGGCGCTAGCGCACGAGCGGCGGTTGCATTTTCTTCAGAAGGATCGCTCACTGCGACTGTGTCAGCGACACTCGCATCGACCACTGCTTCCAAACGGTTGCGGCCGATCCAACCTGTACCCAGAAAACCAAGCCGCGGCTTCCCCGACCTTGCTTCTGCTGTCGCTCGGCTGCTCATATTTTGATCACCGCCTTCAGAAAACCGGCGGGTCGATCACGCGTGGCGTCAAGCGCCGCTCCAAGTTGACTGAGGGCAAACTCCGTGTACATCTGCGAAGTATCGAGTCTCTCCTTTACGATGGCGTCGATCGCGAGCTGCATACCCTCGACGTAAACTTGTGGATCGCGCTCGTGGGCATTGATCACGTCAAGCCCGCGCCAGTTCCAGAGCCACATATTGACCTGCCGCGGACCGTCCTGGTGATAACCCGCGATGATGAGCTTCCCTCGCTCGGCACACAGAGCGGTCGCAAGGTCTA
>JBJMGO010000298.1:0-2756 GCA_045807825.1 Pyrinomonadaceae bacterium
CCCGCGTCCATCAAGCCCATTGTTATGGGCGGAAGGATCAAAACACTCGAGCCGGCAGTCAAACCGGCTAAGTCCAACGAACCAGCATGGAAGGCACGCTCTCCCGAGCCGCCTGAGGTTGAGGACGCACGCACGAGTGCCGCGTGGATCGTTGGAATTCTCGTTCTCCTAGCTCTGATCGGCGGCGGCTGGTGGTATATCGTCAGTCACCCTGCCGAGCAGCCCGTCCAAACCAGCGTTGCGCCTCAATCTAATGATAATGCACCGCTAAATACTATCTCCACATCCACGGAAATGCCGCCGCTCTCTAGGAGCATTCCGCAACCGCCGAATACCAACTACTTTGAGAATTCAAAAGCGAATCTCAAGGGTGATCTGCTCTCAAACTTTGTTGGTTTCACGCTCTATTATCCAAAGGATTGGCGGTCCGCAGGTCCGGAGCCGAGCTTTGGCAGTGGCCGAGGTAAGTTCCTCGACATCTCCCGGGTAACGCCTGAGGGCCGTATGATCGAGCAGATGCTCGTCAGCTATTACCCATCAAAAGGCACGTACAGCGAGGACGCGCAAAACTTTCCGCAACTCATTAAAGAGAGTACGGACACGCTCAAGAAGCTGTTGCCCGGCTACGAGACCATCAGCGAAGGCGAGATCAAGGTGAATGGTGCGTGGCACGCCTATGAGCTAAAGTTCCAAGCGGGCGGCACATCGGCGTCAGGTGAGAAGCTCACTGTGTGGGGACGGCGGATCTTTATCCCTGCGGCGAGACCCGGAACGCATGATGGATTCGAGATCACCATGCTCGCGTCCTCTTTGTCCGACGATGTGAAGAGCGTCGACGACGTCGGCGTTAAAGGCGAGCTCGGCCCGATCCTATATTCGTTCGAACCGAGCCAAAATTTCTAGGCCTATTTCTTTGGTGGTTTACTCGGCCGGATCTCGATCTTGCTCGGCAACGCCCGATCGTCCATCGTGAGAAGATCGCTGACGATCTGCGCTATGTCGTCCGGCTGCAGCTGCCAGGCTTTATCCTCGCTTGGAGCGTCGCCGCCAAAGTACGTGTTTACGCTGCCGGGGCAGATGTAGCTGACCTTGATGTTGTCGTGCCGCACCTCCTGCATCATAGCCTCTGTAAAGCCATTGACAGCGAATTTTGACGCGTTGTACGCGGCCATTCCGGGGTGCGGGTTCTGCCCGGCGAGACTCGAGATATTGATGATGTAGCCGCCCCCTCGCGTCTTCATCACCGGGATCGCGTGGTGGCAGAAGTAGTAGAGGCCGAAAAGATTCGTCTCGAGCATCTCACGAAACTCATTCGGCGACGTCTCCTCAACAGTCTTATCGAACACACCCGTTCCGGCATTGTTGACGAGAATGTCGATACCACCAAACCTGCGTCCGCAGGACTGGATCGCCGCTTTGACCTGCTCCTCGCTTCGAACGTCGCACAGCTTGCCGGCCGCATTCTCCCCAAGCTTCTGAACAGCCTCCTCGACCTCTTCACGGTGCCGCGAGCAGACAAAAACATTCGCTCCAGCCTTTGCCAGAGTGTCCGCGATCGCGAATCCGATACCCTTCGTTCCGCCGGTTACAAATGCCGTTCTGCCGTTTATGTTCACAGTTTTTCCTTTAAAAGTTCATTGACGATCTTTGGATTTGCCTTGCCCTGTGAGGCCTTCATGACCTGACCGACAAAGAAGCCAAACAGCTTCTCATTGCCAGCACGATAAGCCTCTACATTGGCTGAGTTATTGGCGATGACGTCTTCGACGATCTTCACAATAGCAGAACTGTCCGAGATCTGCTCAAAGCCTTTTTCGCTGATTACCTCCGGCGCCGTTCGACCAGTCGCAAACATCTCGACCAGCACCTCTTTCCCTTGATTATTGTTGATCTTGCCGGCATCGATGGTAACGAGCAGCTCTGCAAGATCTTCTGCCGTGACGGGTGAATCTGCAACGCTCATGCCCGAGTTATTCAGCTCCCGGGTCAATTCGCCGAGTATCCAGTTTGCTGCAAGTTTTGGGTTAGCAGTGATCCGTGCAGTCGTCTCAAAAAACTCCGCCAACTCCCGTTCGTGCGTCAGCTGGGCCGCGTCCGCGTAGTTCAGCCCGTATGTTGCTTGAAACCTCTCCCGCATTCTATCCGGCATCTCCGGCAGCTCGGAGCGGACGCGTGAGATGAACTCCGTCGTTACCTTTAGTGGCTGCAGATCAGGCTCCGGGAAGTACCGGTAATCGTGTGCGCTCTCTTTTGACCGCATCACCCGCGTCACATTATTTTTCTCGTCCCAAAGTCGCGTCTCCTGGCTGACGCCCTCGCCGGACTCGTGAGCCTCGATCTGACGCTCGATCTCAAACTCGATCGCCTTTTGCATAAAGCGGACGGAGTTCAGATTCTTGAGCTCGACCTTGTTGTTGAATTTCGTTTCACCGACTCGGCGTACGGACACGTTCGCTTCGCAGCGAAGATTGCCTTTCTCCATATCCGCATCACTCGCACCCACCCACTGCAGCGCTCGCCGGATGTGGTTGACATAGTCGTACGCCTCCCAGCTCGTGCGAAAGTCCGGCGCGGTCACGATCTCTCCGAGCGGTGTACCCGCACGATTAAGATCGATATACGAAAAGCGGTCAGTCTCAGGTAGACCCTCGTGCACATTTTTTCCCGCGTCCTCCTCGAGGTGCATTCGCTCGATCTGTATCGTCATCGGCCGCCATTCACGGGCATGGCCGTGCTCATCGCGCTCGGCGGTCATC
>JBJMGO010000299.1:0-5434 GCA_045807825.1 Pyrinomonadaceae bacterium
GCTTCATTTCGTCGGGGAACGAGCCGCGCAGCGCAGCCGGGACATCCGTTTTGCCGACCATGTAGTCGTCGACGCCGGCGAGCCAGAATGAGCCTCGACGGGTCTCGAGGCGAAGTCCCTCGTTGATTAGCACCTTTATTCCCTCGCCTCGAAAGAGGTCTGTCACCAGATCGCCATCCGTCCAATGATCGTGGTTGCCGAGGCAGGCGTAGATGCCGTGCTTTGCACGCAGCTTCGCGAGAACGGCGGCGACCGGTCCGATGTACTCGGGCGCCTGGGTGACGTAATCGCCTGTGAGGACACAGAGGTCCGGCTTTAGACGATTGGCCGTGCGTACCGCACGCTCAATGTGTTTGAGGGATGTGAAAGGGCTGTGATGGGTATCGCTGAGCTGGACGATACGAAAGCCGTCCATCTGCTTAGGCAGGCGTTGCAGATATACGGGCACATGCTCGATCGTGAGCTTGTTGGCCTCATCGAGAGCTGACCTAGCGACCTTTGAGAGGTTACCGACGAGTTTGCGCATCGGCGCGTCTGAATCGCGATACGCGGCGATGCGTTCGCGAAGAGGGAGTCGTTTTGCGGCGGAATCGGGCATGGAGTTGAAGTATAGCGGTTTGTCAGAGGCGTAAAAAGCTTCATCCAGAGAGAAATTAACCACAGATGAACGCAGATGAACGCAGATGCTTACTCATTTTAAACCTGCGTCCATCGGCTTTCATCTGCGGTTAATTGGATCTAACCTTCAAAAACTTTCGTTTGCCCACTTGGAGTAGGACGGGCTCGGTTGTGATCTCGATGTCCGCGTTCGCAGCCGTCGCTTTTTCGCCATTCACCTTGACGCCGCCTTGTTCGATGAGGCGACGGGCTTCGCTTTTTGACGCGGCGAGGCCGGTGTCGGCGAGAAGCTGCGCGAGGTTGTGTGTGCCCGCTGTCAGGACGTGTTCCTCGATGTCATCGGGCACCTCTTTTTGAACGAAACGGCGGTTGAATTCATCCTCTGCGGCGTCTGCGGCGGACTGGGAATGAAAGTCCTTAATTATGAGTTTTGCGAGCGCGACCTTGATGTTGCGCGGGTTTTCGCCAGCGTCAATTTGAGATCTCAAATTTGAAATTTCAGACGGCCCGAGATCCGTAAGCAGCTCGTACCAACGCCACATAAGATCGTCGGAGATCGACATCACCTTTCCAAACATCTCAGCGGGTGGCTCATCGATGCCGATGTAGTTGCCGTAGGATTTCGACATCTTTTGGACGCCATCGAGACCCTCGAGCAGCGGTGTCGTTAGGACAACCTGAGGTTCTTGGTTGTACTCGCGCTGGAGATTGCGGCCGGAGAGGAGGTTGAATTTCTGATCCGTGCCACCAAGCTCGACATCAGCCTCGAGAGCTACGGAGTCGTAGCCCTGTACAAGCGGGTAGAGCAGCTCGTGAAGCGAGATCGGCTGGTGAGCGTTCATACGTTTCTCAAAATCGTCGCGCTCGAGGATCTGTTTGACAGTTGTTTTTGCGGCGAGCTTTATAAAATCGGCCGCATCGAATTTGCCCATCCACTCGGAGTTGTAGCGGACCTCGGTCTTGTCGGGGTCGAGCAGCTTGAAGACCTGTTCGCGATATGTCTTCGCATTGGCCTCGATCTCCTCCGGCGAGAGCGGCGGCCGCGTGACATTCCGTCCAGACGGGTCACCGATCATGGCCGTGAAGTCGCCGATCAGGTAGATGACGGTGTGGCCGAGATCCTGAAAGGCTTTGAGTTTCCGGACGACGACGGTGTGGCCGAGGTGAATGTCAGGCGATGTAGGATCGACGCCGAGCTTCACACGCAGCGGCTTGCCCGTCTTCTCCGCACGCTCCAATTTTTTGCGCAGGTCTTCGTCACGGATCAGATCCACGACCCCTTTTTTTAGATATGAGAGCTGCTCGTCGATGGTCATCGACTACTTCCCGCTCGTGATGAGTTTTGCGATCGTTTGGAGCTGCATGTTTGAGGTGCCCTCGTAGATGGAGCCGATCTTGGAGTCGCGCCAGAATTTTTCGACAGGGTAGTCTTTGACGTAGCCGTAGCCGCCGTAGAGCTCGATGGCTTTTGACGAGACACGCTCGGCGCAGCGGGAGGAAAAAAGCTTTGCGATCGCGGCTTCTTTTAGGAAGCTCTTGCCCGCGTCCTTG
This sequence comes from Pyrinomonadaceae bacterium, assembly GCA_045807825.1. GTDB lineage: Bacteria > Acidobacteriota > Blastocatellia > Pyrinomonadales > Pyrinomonadaceae > OLB17. Next base: position 2,170 of record JBJMGO010000299.1, read on the forward strand.
AGACGAGCGGCGTTATAGACGAGCAGGCGAGTGGCCTCGATCTCGACGGCCATCTCGGCGAGCTGGAATTGCACGGCCTGAAAGCTGTTGAGCGATGAGCCAAACTGTTCGCGCTCGCCAGTGTATTTGAGCGCGGCCTCGTACGCGCCTTGTGCGATGCCGAGCATTTGGGCGGCGATGCCGATGCGGCCCTCGTTGAGCGTCTCGATCGATACCTTGTAGCCTTTGCCGACCTCACCGAGAACGTTCTCCGTGGGGACTTTGCAGTTGTCGAGGATGAGCTCGGTCGTGGAGGAAGCGCGGATGCCTAGCTTGTCCTCTTTTTTGCCGACGGCGAATCCTTCAAAACCCTTTTCCACGATGAAAGCCGTGATGCCCCTGTAACCTGCCTCCGGATCGATCGTTGCAAAGATCAGGAATATCTCCGCCTCGTTGCCATTCGTGATCCAGAGCTTTTGGCCGGTGAGGGAATAGTGGTCGCCGTTATCGACAGCGCGGGTTTTTAGGGCAAAGGCATCCGAGCCGGACCCAGCCTCAGAGAGTGCGTAGGCACCGACCTTGCCGCTCGACATTTGCGTCAGGTATTTCTTCTTTTGCTCGTCGTTTGCCCAGCGCATAAACGCATTGGTGACGAGAGTGTTGTGAACGTCGACAAAGACCGAGACGCTGGCGTCGACGCGGGCGAGCTCCTCAATGGCGAGGATCGCGTTAAAGATCGTCGAGCCCGCTCCGCCGTATTCCTCAGGCGACTCAATGGCCATCAGGCCGAGCTCAAAGCACTGCTTGATGATGTCGGGATCGAGCTTGGACGCGTGCTCCATCGACTCGACCTTTGGCCGGACCTCGCCCTCGGCAAATTCGCGGACTGCCGCACGGAATAACTCTTCTTCCTCAGATAGTGTCGTCAGACCGGCATTCGCCATGGCCGTTCCAGTAGCTGTACTCATAGTCTTTTGTTAAAGCCAGAGGCGTAAAGTAGCATTTTATCAGTATCACAGTGTGACGCGCGAACATGGCGGAGCAGGTGCAGCAAGCCCCAAAAACACAGTCAACCAACGTCGGCAGGCTAAAATTTGCCGCCGTCGTGCTGACCATTCTCGGAATGGCGCTCTTTGTTTACATGATCTACGCCATCGGGTTTTGGCAGATCGTGCATGGCATCGAGCGATTTGGCTGGCTGGGTTTTGGGATCATTCTCGGGATGTATTTCCTGAGAATTGTCGTTCGCGCAGCCGCGTGGTCGCTCTCGGTGCATCCGCCTTACAAGCTGAGTCTGCGGGACACAATTCCGGCGGTCGTGATCGGCGAGGCGATGAGCAGCACGATCCCGCTTGGGCTGCTGATCAGCGGGACGTCAAAGGCATTGGTTGTTCGCGATCGGGTGAGGCTCACGGTCGGATTGTCGTCGGTCGCTACGGAGAATCTTTTTTACAGCTTTATCACGGCCCTTTTTTTGATCGCGGGCGGAATCGTGATGGCGTTGCAGTTTGACCTCGGGCCGGAGATCGCAACTACTATCTACGTTGTCATCGGCACGCTGATCGTGCTTGTCGCGCTCGGTGTGGTGATGGTGATTCGCGAGTGGCACATGGCGAGCTGGTGCTGCGAAAGGCTTTACGAAAAAGGCTTTCTCAAGCGATGGCTAAAGAATGGCCGTCATGACGTCCGCCGATTTGAGGAGCTGATCTACAGCTTTTATCACGATTATCCGAGGCGGTTCATCCCGATCTGCATTTTTGAGGCGATGTATCACGCGTTTGGTGTTGCCGAGGTTTGGTACATCCTGCTGAGGATCAGCACACATCCGGGCGTGCTCGCGCCGTTTTTGCTGGAGTCGATCAGCCGACTGATCACAGTGGTTTTTAAGCTGGTGCCGTTCCTCATAGGTGTTGACGAGGCCGGGGCACGCTTTGTCGGTGAGTCTCTGGCTCTTGCAGCAGGCGTCGGCGTTACGTTGGCGGTCATACGAAAGGGGCGGATCATCGTCTGGAGCGTCATCGGCATCATACTGCTGATCAAACGAGGGCTCTCGATCCAACACCTGCATCAATGGCTTGACGCACCCGAAACGGAGTCAGCTGCCAGCACGTAAAATAGACAAGAACATCATGCTAAAGAGACTCAATTCACTTGCACTCCTGCTGCTCATTCTGACGGGTGTTGCGGCGGCTCAGACCTCGCTCGATCAAAAGCTCGCAGCTGTCGATTCCTATGCGAATCGCGTTATGGATACGTGGGGCGGCCCGGGAATGGCTATCGCGGTCGTCAAAGATGACAAGGTCGTGTTTGCCAAGGGTTACGGGGTGCGCGAGCTGGGAAAACCGGACAAGGTGGACGAAAACACCCTCTTTGCCATCGCGTCGAACACAAAGGCATTCACGGCGGCGTCGCTCGCGATCCTGGTCGATGAGAAAAAGATCAGTTGGGACGACAGGGTGACGAAATTCCTGCCCGACTTTAGAATGTACGATCCGTGGGTGACGAGCCAGATCACGATACGCGACATAGTTTCGCATCGGTCGGGGCTAGATACGTTCAGCGGTGACCTGCTGTGGTACGACACGACGTATCCGACGGATGAGATCATCAGACGAGTGAGATTTTTGAAGCCGGTGTCCGATTTTCGCACCCGATACGGGTATCAGAATTTGATGTTCATCACCGCTGGACGAGTTGTTGAGAAGGTCTCAGGGATGAAATGGGCGGACTTTGTGCGCTCGCACATTCTCGATCCGCTGGGAATGAACCGCACGACGACGAGCGTGCGAGATATGAAGGAGAACTTTGCGATGCCGCACAACGAATCTGGCGGCAAGCTACGCGCGCTGCCGCCGGGATATCTAGATGAGGCGATCGGCGCGGTGAGGCTCAATTCGTCGGTCGCGGACCTCGGGAAATGGATACGGCTGCAGCTTGGCCGCGGCACATTTGAAGGGAAAAAGATCTGGTCGAGCGAGCGTTCGAACGACATGTGGCAGCCGAACATCATGCTGCCGATCAGCGAGGCCGGGCAAAGGGCGAACCCGACGCGACACTTTCGCGGATATGGGATGGGTTGGTTTCTTGAGGACTATCGCGGCCGCAAGATCATGAATCACTCGGGCGGCCTCGATGGCATGCTGTCGTACACCGTTCTGTGCCCGGAGGAGAATTTTGGCTTTGTGGTGCTGACGAACAACGAGTCGCCGTCGTACCAGGTCATGATGAACAAGGTCCGCGACATCATGCTCGACGCTCCGGAGGTCGATTATATCCAGATCGCAAA
>JBJMGO010000300.1:0-3222 GCA_045807825.1 Pyrinomonadaceae bacterium
CGACAATCTGATTCCGAAGGGAAGTTTAGTTTTGATGCGCTTCCCGCCGGTACCTATGAGGTCAGCATTCCGAGCGCCACGGTAAGGACGGGGCGTAACGTCAAGCTCACGATTGGTGAGGCTCGGATCGTAAATCTAGATATCTTCATTTTCCATTCGGCCATTAGCGAATCGGTCACGATCGCTGCGGGCCAGACTCAAACTGCCGAAAGAATCTCAAAATCCGTTGATGTAATCGATGCTCAACAACTCCGAGACCGCGCCGATTTTTCTCCGGTAGATTCTTTGGAGACCATACCCGGATTTCGGGTGCAGCAGTCGGGTGGGTTTGGGAGAGTGGCGACGATCAAGACGCGGGGTTTGAGGAATCAGGACACGGCGTTGTTGATCGATGGGATTAGATTTCGCGATCCGACCGCTATCACTGGTGATGCGTCGCCGTTTTTTAGCGACTTTACGCTGACGAGCGTCGATCGCGTCGAAGTACTGAGAGGGTCCGGCTCATCTTTGTACGGCACGAACGCGATCGGAGGTGTTGTCGATTTTGAGACGCCAACCGCAAAGACCGGAACTCACGGGCAGATCGCGGGTGCGGTGGGCGGGCTAGGCTTGGGACGGTTTCGCGGAGTGATCTCGCACGGGACGAAGAATGGCAAATTCGGCTTGGTTGGAGCGGTATCGCGGACGGTTTACACGAAAGGTATCGACGGCGATGATGCGGCTCACAACACCAACTTGCAGGCGAGGGTCGATAGGAATCCGGGATCGAAAACAAACATTTCTGGTCGCATCTTTTTCTCGAATGCCGATGTGCGGCTGAATACAAGTCCTGACACGGCGGGTGTGCCGCCGGCGTCCAATTTTGGGATCATCACAGCCCAACCTGGGGTGAATTTCACGCGCGATCAGGACGATCCAGATGCTATCCAGCATTCGCGGTTCTTTAGCGGGCAGCTTGCCGTCAACCAGATCATCAACAGCAACCTCGTCGTCAACGGCTACTATCAGGGGCTCAAAACTCGTCGCCGAAACGACGATGGGCCCCTCGGTCCCGGATTTCAGGACCCCTCCACGAGCATCTTTGACGGACAGATCCACACCGCTAACGCTCACGTCGTTTGGGCCGCAAACGGTATTAACACCTTTACCGGCGGCTACGAATTCGAGCTTGAGAAGTACGGCAATCAGGGCATGACTCCGTCTGGGATGGGCAATTTTTTCCTCAACGAGCGGCAATCGAGCCACACATTTTATGCACAGGACCTGGTGAGTTTGTACGACGGGAGACTTCAGGTGGCCGGCGGATTTCGTGCGCAGTTGTTTAGGCTCGGTCGCCCGACCTTTAGCCTGACAAACGCGCCGTATTCGAATTTGACGCTCTCGAATCCCCCGACCGCGTACACTTTTGACGGTGCGGCCTCTTACTTCTTCAGGTCGTCCGGCACAAAGCTTCGTGCGCACGTTGGCAACGGCTATCGGGTACCCTCGCTGTTTGAGAGGTTTGGGACGTTCTTTGATCAGTTCGGGTTCCCAAAACCTGACTTCGTCGCGTTTGGCGATCCATTCCTTAAGCCTGAACGGTCCATCGCATTTGACGCGGGGGTCGAGCAAAACGCAGCGAAAGACAAGGTAAGGCTGTCAGCGACGTACTTCTATACCCGGCTCAGGGACATCATCGAGTTTGGCAACGCGGTACCAAATATAGGCGTGACGACGCGGCCGTTTGGCGGGTATGAGAATTCAAAGGGCGGCACCGCTCGCGGCGCGGAATTCAGCGCCAATGCACGGCCGAGCAGCTCGACCGACCTCTTCGCCTCATACACATTTACAAATAGCGATCAGCGGTCCCCGCAGGTCACGGGCAGCGGCGTACTCAAGACACTCGGTGTGCCGAACCATCAGTTCACAGTGGTCGCGACTCAGCGGTTTGCAGAGCATGCATGGGTGAATTTCGATCTCCTTGTTACATCGAGCTATCTTGCGCCGATATTCAGCAGTTCGACGTTCAATTCTTATGTTTATCGCTTCAACGGTAACCGCAAGGGCGATCTGACGGGCGGCTATACGTTTGGGCTCAAGAACGACAAGTCGCTGCGGATATATGGCACGGTTGAGAATGTGTTTAACCAGGAGTACTACGAGAACGGCTTTAGGACCGCAAAGGCTACGGTGAGGGTCGGCACGACCTTTGTTTTTTAGCTAGAGAGAAATTGGCTCATAAACGCACGAAAAAGACACCAAAGCTGCTGTGTGACTTCCCTTGTAGTGCCTTTTGGTGTCTTTCGTGCCGTTTTGCTATTTGTTCTAAGGTATAACCCCCGACAGAGGGCGGTGGTATGATGGAGGCATAAATCATAAGGAGGTAGTAGTATGTTTCGCAGACTCTTTTTTGTTTTGTGTCTCGTCTCATTGTCGGCAGGAGTGTCTATCGCTCAGGCGCGGCGGACGGTGACCAACTCCGATCTCGATAAGTACCGTCAGCAGCGTGTCGCCGCTGAGCGGGAGCTGAGAGAGGACTACGCGCGGCTGGGGTTTGCTTCGCCCGAGGAGATAGCCCGCCGGAATGCAGAATCGCAGCAGCAGCTTTTTGATCTATCCCAGCGACTGAAGGCCGATAGGCTCGAGCACGATCGGTTGGAACTCCAGCGGGAGCAGATGTTCGAGATGATCGCTTTGCAGTCCAGTCACGCGTACCGGGATACGGTGGAGCCAGGTGATCAGTTCTTGCCGACCGAGTGGGGCTCAGGAGGTGGCGTCTTTGGCGGGAATGGCTTTGGTGGAAACGGTTTTGGCCGTCGGCATCGCGGACAGCAATCACAGGGATATTTTGCGGGAGGCCAGTTTTGGCCGCAGGGTCCACGGACGGCGGTGAGGCCGCTCATCGCGGTACCGCATGTGGCGCCGCATCATTAACTGAATGAAAGAAGGATGGGAGGCCGTTATAGGCATGGAGGTCCATGCCCAGCTTGCGACGGTCACTAAAATTTTCTGCTCATGCCCGATCGAAGTTGGGGCAGAGCCGAATTCCAGAACGTGCCCGGTATGCCTCGGCTTGCCGGGCGCTTTGCCTGTCCTGAATAAGCGGGTCATCGAGCTTGGTGCGCGTGCCGCTCTCGCTCTAGGACTCGAGATCCAGGAGACGAGTGTCTTCGCACGTAAGAATTACTTCTATCCGGACCTGCCAAAGGGTTATCAGATCTCCCAATATGACAAGCCCTTTTC
>JBJMGO010000301.1:0-6325 GCA_045807825.1 Pyrinomonadaceae bacterium
ACGAAAAAGAAATGAGATTCGACAGATTCACCATCCGCGGCCAGGAGGCCGTGCAAGAGGCCATAGGCGTTGCCGAGAAAAATCAAAACCAGCAGGTCGAGCCCGAGCACCTGCTGGCGGCGATGCTTGCGCAAAAAGAGGCCGTCGTAAAGCCCATCCTAGGGAAGATCGGCGCGAATGTGGCGACGCTCGCGACTGATCTCGCAGCGGCGATCGCAAAGTTTCCGCAGGTCTCGGGCGGACAGCAGTTCTTTTCGTCCCGGACTAACACGATCTTTCAGGACGCACAAAAAGAGGCTGAAAAGATGCAGGACGAGTACGTCTCGACCGAGCATCTGCTGCTCGCTGTGGCGGCTGAAAAGACCGGGGACGCCGGCCGCATTCTTCGCTCGAACGGTATTACACCCGAGGACCTCGAGAAGGTCGTCACTGAAATGCGCGGCGGCTCCAAGATCACCGATCCGAATGCGGAGGAGAACTTTAAGTCACTGGAGAAATACGCACAGGACCTCACCGAGCGTGCCCGCAAAGGCAAGCTCGACCCTGTGATCGGCCGCGATGACGAGATCCGCCGCACGATCCAGATCCTTTCACGCCGCACAAAAAATAACCCCGTACTCATTGGAGAACCCGGTGTCGGTAAAACTGCGATCGTCGAGGGCCTGGCGCAGCGTATTGTCTCAGGCGACGTTCCGGAGACACTCAAGAACAAGAGGCTTGTCTCGCTCGACCTCGGCGCAATGCTTGCTGGTGCAAAGTACCGCGGCGAATTCGAGGACCGACTCAAGGCCGTACTCGGCGAGATCGAAAAGGCCGAGGGTCAGATCATTCTTTTTATCGACGAGCTGCACACGCTCGTCGGTGCCGGTGCCTCGGAAGGCGCGATAGACGCCTCAAACATGCTCAAGCCCGCTCTCGCACGCGGCACTTTGCGTGCGGTCGGTGCGACGACGCTCGGCGAATATCAAAAATATATTGAAAAGGACAAGGCTCTCGAACGCCGTTTCCAGCAGGTCTATGTTGGCGAACCGACCGTCGAGGACACGATCGCCATTCTTCGCGGGCTAAAGGAAAGGTACGAGGTCCATCACGGCGTTCGCATCAAAGACGCCGCGATCGTGGCGGCCGCGACGCTGTCGAACCGCTACATCACTGACCGCTTTCTGCCGGACAAGGCCATCGATCTGATCGATGAGGCGGCATCTCGTATTCGTATCGAAATCGATTCGCTCCCGCAGGAGATCGATGTTCTGGAGCGAGAGATCCTTCAGCTGGAGATCGAACGCCAAGCACTCTCGCACGAGACTGACAAGAAATCGAAAGAACGTCTCGGCGACATTGAGGAAAAGATCGCCAACCTTAAAGAGCGCTCGTCCGCGATGAAAGCCAAGTGGCAGTCGGAAAAAGAAGAGATCGAGAAGATGCGCGGCGCAAAGGAGCAACTCGAGCAGGCGAGACTCGAACTCGAGCGTGCTCGCCAGGCCGGCGACCTCGCAAAGGCCGCGGAGATCCAGTACGGCCGTATTCCCGAGATCGAAAAACTGCTCGCCTCCGAGCAGGAGCGGCTTGAGACGATTCAAAAAGATGGTGTTTTCCTCAAAGAAGAGGTTGATGAGGAGGACGTCGCCGAGGTGGTAGCAAAGTGGACCGGCGTCCCGGTCTCGAAGATGCTCGAGGGCGAGATGCAAAAGCTCGTTCAGATGGAGAGCGGTCTTCGTCGACGAGTCATCGGTCAGGACGAGGCCCTCACGGCCGTTGCAAACGCAGTGCGCCGCGCACGTGCCGGGCTTCAGGACCCGAATCGTCCTGTCGGCTCATTCATATTTCTTGGACCTACCGGAGTCGGCAAGACCGAGACTGCACGTGCACTCGCGGAGTTCCTGTTCGACGATGAACGAGCGATGATCCGCCTCGACATGTCCGAGTATATGGAGAAGCACGCCGTCGCCCGTATGATCGGTGCGCCTCCTGGATATGTCGGCTACGACGAGGGCGGTCAGCTCACTGAGGCAGTGCGTAGAAGGCCCTACTCCGTTGTCCTCTTTGACGAGATCGAGAAAGCACACTCCGACGTATTCAACATCCTGCTGCAGATCCTAGACGACGGACGGCTTACTGACAGTAAAGGCCGCGTGGTCGATTTTAAGAACACAGTTCTTATCATGACGTCGAATCTGGGCTCCCGTGAGATCCAGTCGGCAACAGAGAACCCGCTCGTTGATCGCGATATCCGCACAGAGGTCCTGCAGGTACTACGAGACCACTTTAAACCTGAGTTCCTAAATCGCATCGACGATATCGTGGTCTTTACGCAGCTCGGCAAGGAGCAGATCGCGACGATCATCGACGTCCAGCTTGAGAAGCTGCGAAAGAACCTTGAGGAGCGCGGCATCACCCTCGAGCTTGACCAGTCCGCAAGGGAGTTGCTCATAAAGGAGGGTTACGACCCTGTTTACGGTGCGAGACCCCTGAAGCGTGCAATTCAGTCGCTGATCCAAAACGCCCTAGCTGTAAAACTACTCCAGGGTGAGATCAAGACCGGCGAGACCGTTCGCGTATCGGCGGAGAATGGCGAGATGAAATTCACTCCTGTCGGGAAAAAAGAGGCGGCCGAGACAACGTCAGCCTGAATACCGCCGAACGCGCGGCAAAGAGGTAACGTAAGATAGAGAAGATGGACATTTTTGATGACGATATCGATAAGGACCAGGCGAATGGCAAGATCCCTTTTCGCGATAAGCGGCGTTTCAACGCCGATGGAGAGTTAGTAGTCGAGGATCCGCCGCAGCAGTCGTCGGAGCCGCAAAAGTCCCGTACAGAAGTCGAGCTGGAGCAAAAGCTCGCCGCAGAGATCGAGCGCCGCGAGGCCGCCGAGGCAAAGCTGGTTGGGGTACAGGCAAAATTCGAAGAGGCAAAGTCTAGTCTCGAGCGCGAGACCGCGGAAATGCGCGATCGCCTTCGCCGCACTTTGGATGACAAGGCAAAGCAGGAGCAGTTCAACTTTTTGACGACACTTTTGCCTGTTCTGGACAACCTTAACCTCGCTGTTAAAGCGAGCGAAACCGATCCCTCGATCGAGCACCTTCGCGGGGGCGTGATCGGCACGGCCCGCTCATTCGAGCAGGCGCTGATGAGCGTCGGCGTGACATCGGTGCCGTCGGTCGGTGAGACATTCGATCCTGAGCTTCACGAAGCCGTGGATATGAAACAGGTTGACGCTAAGGACGACAACAAGATAACAGCCGAGTATTCAAAGGGGTACAGATTTGGTGACCGGCTGTTAAGACCCGCCCGCGTACAGGTAGGACGGGGCATCGAGGGCAAAGCGGCCGAATGAATCGGTGAGCCGTTGATCCGCGAATAAGAACAAGAGGTTTTATTCGCATTCATGGCTCTCTCCGAAGTGCTAAAATGGCAGTGGACAAAGCCTGTCCTCCCGCCCGCATCAAAGTTTGAGCCTCAAAATTGAGTTATGGCAGACATAGACGCATATAAAGATAAATTTAGCGAAACAGGGCAGCGCGTCCTCGAGACCGCACTTGCAGAGTCCCGCAAACGCGATCAGAACTATGTCTCCATCGAGCATATTCTCCACGCAATTGCTTTTGAAGAGGAGGACCTTTTCTCCTCGACGATGCGCGACCTGTCGGTCGACCCCCGCTCCGTCAAGCTCTTGATCGAGAAACGGATGGAGATCGGACGTCAGCACAGCGGAAAGGGATTTCGCATCGCTCCCGAGACAACAGAGTTATTCAAGCGTGCGATGGACCGCGCGCGTTCGCAAGGCCGTCGTGTGATCGACGCAAGCGATATTTTCTACGTCCTCACAAACGACGAGAGAAGCGTACTGAACGAAGTTTTACAAAACCTGGGAGTGCCGTCCGAGGAGGTCGCGCAAACAGCGCGTACCCGCATCCGCAAGCGTGAGAAAGAGGAGGAGCGGACGCGGGCCAAGTACGAGCTGCCTTCATTCCTTCGCCATTTTGGTGTCTCGATGAATAAGTTAGCGCGTCAGGACAAGATCCCGCCGACTATCGGCCGCGAAAGCGAGATCCGGCAGATGATCGAGATCCTCTCGCACCGCGAAAGGTCGAATTCACCCATGCTCGTCGGCGAGCCCGGTGTCGGCAAAACCGCCGTCGTAGAGGGCCTTGCCCGCCTTATCGAGCTCGAGCCTGAAAAGGTCCCGGCACGTCTTCGCGATTCGCACATAGTCCAGCTCCAGATGGGCGGACTCGTCGCGGGCACGATGCTGCGCGGCATGTTTGAGGAGCGGATCAAAGGCATCATCGATGAGGTCAAAGAGAAGGACAACATCATTCTGTTTATCGACGAGGCCCACACTATCATTGGTGCCGGTGCGGCGTTGGGAACCACGTCCGACGCGGCAAATATGTTCAAGTCCGCGCTAGCACGTGGCGAGCTGAGGATAATTGGTGCGACGACGATCAATGAATTTAAAGAGTACATCGCCGAGGACGAAGCACTTGCAAGACGCTTTCGAATGGTAAAGGTCGACGAGCCGACGATCGCCCAGACCAAGGAGATCCTCATGGGTCTCAAGCCGCGGCTCGAGAAAAATTACTCCGTCACCATCTCGGACGAGGCGATCAACACCGCTCTTGAGATGTCGCCAAAGTACATTCGCAATCTTCACCTCCCGGACAAGGCTATCGGCTGGCTCGATACGGCTTCGGTCAAAGTCGAGATCAACGAATCCGATGACCTCGTTGTGAAGCCGGAGCACATCATCGATGTCATCTCACAGGAATCTCGCATTCCAAAGGACATGATCTACCGCGACACGTCGGATCGGTTCTCTGCTATGGAGAAGGACCTCGCCGGCCGTGTCATCGGCCAAAAAGAGGCCGTCAGATCGGTCGCCGAGAGACTTCGCCTCAACAAGGGGCCGCTCAAGGAGAATCACTACGCTCCCGACGGCGTGCTGCTCTTCCTCGGACCGACAGGCGTCGGAAAGACCGAGCTCGCAAAGGCGGTGGCCGAGTTCATGTTTGGCGACGAGTCAAAGATGGTCCGCATCGACATGTCCGAGTACGGCGATGGGACTATTGGCATCGAGAAGCTCATCGGCATGCCTCGCGGGATTGTCGGTTCTGAACGCGGAGGTATCCTTACCGAGCAGCTTCGCGACAATCCGTACACCGTGCTTCTGCTCGATGAGGTTGAAAAGGCTTCGCCGTACCTGATGAACATCTTCCTCCAGGCCTTTGACGAGGGCTGGATCACCGACGGCCGCGGCAAAAAGGTTTACCTCTCGGACGCGATCGTCATCATGACGTCGAATCTCGGCAGCGAGAATTTCAAACGTTACGAGAAGCCGCTCGGATTCGGCCAGAAATCTCATGGCGACATCATGCAGATCAGGAGCGAGGCTATGAAGGCCGCGGAGCAACGGTTCACGCCGGAGTTTCGCAACCGAATAGACGAGATCATCGTCTTCGCCCCGCTCACCATGGACGAGGTCCGGGAGATCGCCAAACTCTATTTGGGCAAGATCCAGCGCAACATGGAGCGACAGGGCAAGATCGTTGAGATCTCGGAGGCAGCTCTTGATCTCCTGACTGAGAAGGGCTTCTCCCCCGCGTACGGTGCTCGCTTCCTTAAGCGTCACATCGACCAAAAGGTAAAGCTCCCGATCACCAACGAGTGGAAGGCCGCACGTAAGTTCACCGTAGACGTCCGCGACGGCGAGATCGTGGTCGACCCTGAGGTTTTTAGTCTCAACTAACCCGCCGCTCGCGGGCGGCATCTAATCAGGACCTTGATGGTATATTCATCAAGGTCCTTTTTATGTCCCGCAATATTCAAAAAGCTTCCATTTTGACGCTCCTTTTGTTTGTTTCAGCACTAGCCGCCGTGGCTCAAACCAGCGACGACAAAGCCCTTGCAGTAGTCGTGAAAGCCGTCCAGCAGCTCGGCGGCGAAAGGTACTTGAGTGTCACCTCACAGATCGGCCGCGGCAGCTTTAGTCAGCTGCGAAAGGAGGGCGTCGCGAGCTACCAGACGTTTACCGACGCGATCGTATTTCCTGATAAGGAGCGCACAGATTTCAAAGGCAGCTCGCGGTCGACGCAGGTGAACACCGGCGATACCGGCTGGATCTACGACGGCGATCAGGAGATCATCAAGATCCAAACGCCTGTGCAGGTGGAGAATTTCAAACGCGGACTTCGCACAAGCATAGACACGCTGCTTCGCGGCTCGTGGAAAGGGCAGGCCACACTCTCCTATGTCGGTAAACGACAAGGCGGCATCGGCAAACGAAACGATGTGCTGCGGCTCACCTACAAAGACGGCTTTAGCG
>JBJMGO010000302.1:0-5281 GCA_045807825.1 Pyrinomonadaceae bacterium
TACTGGAAGCGCATCGTCGCGATGCTCCACCACAGGCATTACACAAAGCTCATTGTAGACAAGGACTTTCCGCAGCAGCTGTCAGTAGCCGCCGCTCACCTGCTCATCTCCGAGCTTGCCCACTCTGGCTGCCGAACGACCAAAGTGGCGGTCGTGGACAGGAATTACGACGACGAATTCAGCCATTTTGAGGAGATGGTCGGCACCAACCGCGGTCTGAGGATCAAGTATTTTTCCGGCCTCGACGCCGCCGAAGAGTGGCTCGAGGCCTGACGCTCAAGGATCTCTCTGAACTACGACGAGAGCAGTACTCCTTTTACGCCGCAATTCACCGAATATACGTTCTCACCCGTCGCGACGATCATCTGTCCGTCTCGGGTGAAGCATAGGCCGACGGTATTCGGCCCTGCCAAAAAATGCTCGGCCGTCTCACCCGCGGGATCAATGCGAACAATACCGTGCTTTCCCTGATAACATGCCGCTATGTAAAGGGCTCCGTCCGCTCCAAACGCTAAGCCCTGTGGCCGTCCAAACCCGCGAAAGTAGGTGGTAACGTCGCCCTTCTTATCGATGGCGTAAACCGCATCGTGACTAGCGAGCCCGGGAGCTGTGACGTACAACTTACCGTCCAACCCAAACGCCAGATGGTACGCCGCGACCGACGGCTCCAGCACTGCGAATGTCTCAGGAACGCCAAAATCCTTAACGCGGTAGATCGTCCCGGTGCGGTCGCCGACGTACATTCTGTCGTCCGCGTCGAATGCGATTCCCGTCGCGATCCCCAGACCCGTACAGTGAACGGTCGCCGTGCCGTCCCGCCCGACCGCATAGACCTCACCCTGCGCGCGGTTTGTCACAAACATTTGGCCGCGGCTGTCGAACGCGATCCCCGTCGGATTCAGCACCGCCTCGGGAAGCTCGTCCATATAGCCGTCCGGCTCCAGCCTGAACAGCGTGGCCGGCAGATGCTGCCCGCGCGAACCCGATCTCGTCAAGATCACTGCGTCGTCCGAGGGATCGATCGCGGGATTTGCAACGATGTGCATATCGTCGGCGCATTCCTGCCCGACGGTGATCTCGTACGTGTTACTCAGTCCGCCGAGGCTCTCGAGATGCACGAAAGTCTTCCCCTCGCCCGCGGCGTCCGGCACGATCGCCAAAATTCTCGTTGACGAGGCCGCGACGACCTGGCATGTTTGCCCGGCGACATAGCAGCCGTCGGTCGTCCCAGCCGCCATCCGAAACCCCTCGCACGCGACCGCGATCTCGCCACCGGGAATGGCGTAGCCGGGCTCAACGCCCGTGATCTTTGCGGCGGCTGACATATTAACCCTAGATTGTACGCATTAAGGCGTGGAATGTCAGAAGCGGCGGCGAATGCCGTCACGCATTATTTGGGTGCTTTTTTGAGGAAGTGGACCTTTCGCCCGAGGCTTACGCGAACGAGGCCGTCGGGCTGCTTCTCGGCGGTGACGTCGCTCAGATTCACCGATCGGCCGCGGTCTGACATGTACAGCACGAACGCAACTTTAGCTGAGAGCGCCTTGGCCTCGCCAAGTACACCGCCGTCCTTATCCTGGATAAGCCACGTCGAAGCCATCTCTTTCTACCCGAAAACGAGCAACGATGGTAGCCGAATTCAGATCTCAAAGTAAACGCCCCAACGCACATAAGAACCGACACTTACAAATAAGCCGCCCCAAGCGAGCGGCTCCTCAACTGGCTCCCCTCCTTACGAAGGAGGGGTGGCGGCGTTTCGCCGACGGGGTGGTTCTTTCACTGGTTACCGGGATCCACCGGCAGCCTCCGCAAAAACTTCGCATACTCATACGCGATAGGCTCGAGCGGCCGAGTGTCTTTGTACGCACGCTCGCGGTGCGACAGTTCGCTCAACTCGCCCGCGCCCATTTCGCCGTAGGTTTTGAGCACCCAATCGAGGACCTGCCTGTCATCATCTGACAGCTCTGAATCCGCTCCCTCATAACCCAACTCAAATCGAACCGCGTTCTTCCCGATATCCGGAACGTCCCTGCGTTGCACCGTGCCGTTCGACACGAGCGTCTCGATCACCGCCTCGATGTGGTCCGGCACCGGCCCAAACGGCATGTTCACATATGTCGCTCCGGAGATCCCCTCGCCCCGCAAAAAGTACGCTGTCATGTCGCTGTAAAACAGCAGCTTGTTTAGGTTCGTCTTATATATGTCATGCCCGCGTGACACAAGGTAAGCCACCATCGCTCCCAGCCGAGCCGCATCGAACGCTCTCTTCCCCGTGAATATCGGAGCGCGGTTCTCCGCAAGCTCTCCCACTGCAACGCCTACTCCTCCCTGGCGCCCGGCCACAGCATCTGTGCGTGGGTTGGCATTGCGAGCATCCTCGGTCCGGCTCTGACTGCTGAGAACTGACTGCTGACTGCTGACTGCTGCCGCCGGCATACTCTTACTGCTGACTGCTGACCGCTGACTGCTCACGGCTTCAAGAATTCTCCTAAACTCCAACCCCTCCGCAAGCCCCGGCGACGTCACCATCTCTCCGACGCTCTCCAGCACCCTATCGAACCGCGCCTCCAGCCACTGCTCCAGACTCCGCTCGACGACCGCACGCGGATACTCAACCCCGGCCTCACGCCTAAAGTACTCCTGCACATTCTCCACCAGCCCCGTCACCCACCGCGGCCGCATCTCCAACTTGAATGTAGTTCTATCCACAACATCCTCCAAGGAACAGTAGATCGCAATTCGAAAAGCTTGAATCGAAAGGCAACTGCGATTCTACGTGTCCGAAACGCCGATTGTCCACACTTTTCCTTTGCGTCCCTCCGCGTGCTTAGAGGACTTTGCGTGAGATCTGTCTTTTTCGGCCCAGGCGGTTAACTGATCGTCCGCGGAGCCGGACAGATCACCTTCGACGCCTGTATCCAGCCTGAATTCGTACTACCGATGCTACCTTCAGCATTCGTGACGAAGTACCACGTAGTGTTACCGGCGGCGTCGGTCTGGGCGTCCTCAATGATCAGCCTTGTCCCCGCGGGCGGCGTATATCTCACTCGCGAATCCGTCGACGTGTCATCGTAGATCTTCGTCATCGAATTTGTCCGCACCACGACCTGCGCAAAATACTTCGGCAGCTTCGACAGCCTTGTGAACGATATATCCTCCCGACCGTTGCGCCCCACAAAGTGCCCGTTCAACCTCATCCCGTCCTTACTCTCCTTGAGCACGATCGGCCCGTCGGCGACGCCCGTCGTGTACGTTTTGTTGTCCTTGGTTTCTGTATCGCACCAGTAGATCCTGCCATCTATCTCAAACGGGTGTTCACCGTTGATCGCCTTAAAATCGATCTGGAACGGCACGTCCTTACCGTCGTTGTCCGGGTCTCTGCACGTCTTCCCCTCTTTGGAATACGTCGCCCATACCTCGACCAAAGTAGTCGTATCTCCCGGGTTGTGGCCAAGTCGTGGGTCGGCCGGAGGCAGCAGGTCAAGGGTCCCTTGCGGTGCAATGTCGATCTCCTGCCCGTTGAGATCGTCCTTCCAATGCCCCGCAAGCGGCGGATAGTCCTTCTGCCCCCGACAGTCAGCCTGCCCATACGCTGCGCTCGCCCCCAGCATCGCCACCCAAACCACCACCGCTCCCAAAACCCTTCTCCCAAAACCCATCGCGCGCCTCCTCAATATAATGACCGACGAATGAATGATGTATTTCGTCCAAACCTACCCGCGCGATTCAAGATACAAGCTTCTCCCCATCCGCACAATCAAAAAAAGCTCCCCTCCTTACGAAGGAGGGGTGGCCGGCAGGCCGGGGTGGTTCTTTCCGTAGCACGCACGACGCGAGCCCTATCCACCACATTGCCGTCACTTCAGGCAACGGATCACGCGCCCAAAAATAAAACTGCGGGCTTCAGCCCGCATTCTTCGGGTCAGTAATACCAGTGCCGAACCCCGCCGCCTGTCGCACAGACGAGGAACCGCGGCCCGTCGAAATACGAAATATGCCCGTCGCCGCAGATCGCCCTCGCCTTTCGCGAATTGTCGATGCCTGAGACATACCATTTCGCAACGCCGCCGTTCGCACTGCACGCCTTCTTCGTGTGCACCCATTTTGTATAGGTCCCGTCTGTGCACAGGGCGGTCGCATCTTCCGGGGGCGCAGTTTTAGGCAAAGGATCGAGCGGTACGCCATCGCCCGATACGTTAGCGTTCGCAGGTTCGATCTGCACGAACTTCGTGGCGCTCGGTTTTGGCGTAGGTGTCGGGGTTGCTTCTGCGGGAGTCGGAGCGACCGGCGTCGGTGAAACCTTCGCCAGCTCGTTACTGCGATTGAACGCGAAACTCACCAGCCCCGCTATTAGACCCGCGAACAACACCGCTGCGATCCCGATCGTAATGATCAGCCCGGTATTACTCCTCTCAGCCGGCGCAAAGTACACCTCGCGGGGCCGTTCACCCCCGAGCGGCTTGACGAACGTAATTTCATCCATGACGGTCCCGCACCTATAACACGCGACCGCATGGTCCGGCAGCTCCGTCCGACAAGTTTCGCAGATCATCCGTACCTAGGATAACCGAGGGTCGGGGCCTCCGGCACTGCTATTTTTGGCTCAAGCTGAGAATCGCAGAATCGTAGGTCTGACCCCGATTGTTTGTTCGTCGGCCAGCGCGAGGAACTTCGCCGCCAATACGCCATCGGCTACCACCCCTTCAAAGAATGCCAACCCGGCGACCACCGCTCCGTCAATAAAAGTGAACGTCCCCAAAGCCGTAGTCCGCGCCAAATTCGGACGCATGCAATCCCGAAAGACAACCCCAACCCACGATAAGCTCCCTGCGGTTATATGGCGGTCTCCGAATTATGCACCGTGCATTCGGCGTGATGCATTGACGAGTAATCAAGCGGGCCAATGAGAACGAAGGCAAACGTTACATTAAACCCGGCCCGGATTAGCGGGGTGGCTGGCCAGACCACGGGTAGAGAGTTACCCTAGCCATCAAAGGCATTTTGAAAATCGCATTCCTGCCGCGTAATCAATCGGCAGACAAGAAAATTTGCCACCAATCCGAGCCCTGTGCCGACTGGAATGTCGTATAGCACGTTTTGTGAGAGACCGAGCACCTTGAAAATCAGGACGGTCACGCTACTCACGACTAACGTTGCAATCAGTGATGTTGTACTGTGTCGCCATCCGAAGATTTTGATGAGCATGCATGGCGCAATAATGGCGCCCAGAGACACCGCGAAAATCGTTAAGTCAAAGACGGTGGACTCCATGAACAGAGCA
>JBJMGO010000303.1:0-3739 GCA_045807825.1 Pyrinomonadaceae bacterium
ATTGAACCCCATCTCACCGAGCTGGGCATGCCGATCACGCTTCTCGATATAGAGGGCAATCCGGTCGGGCAGTAACTGACCCAAGCCGGGAATAAAATAGGGCGGAGGCCGCAAAGCCTCCGCCCTTTTATGTCTCGCCAAAGGTCCCGCGGATCGCTGGAGGAGGCTCGCACTCCACGCACCATGACTCTATGCTATAATCCCCTAAATTTCAGCTAATTACTTAAAGGAGACGGAGTTACCGAATGTCTGTTGATACAGCGAAGATACGTGGGCTTTTGGGTGACGATGCCGGTACATTGCTGGAGCATAGCTGCAGCACTATTCCGAAGGAGAACATCCATTTACCTGGTAAGGATTTTGTGGACCGTGTTTGGCTGCAGTCGGACCGGAGCCCCAACGTCCTCCGCAACCTGCAATCTCTGTACGGCACGGGTCGGCTTGGCGGCACAGGATATCTGTCGATCCTGCCGGTCGACCAGGGTATCGAGCATTCGGCCGGAGCGTCTTTTGCGCCGAATCCACAATATTTTGATCCGGAGAATATCGTAAAGCTGGCGATCGAGGGTGGATGTAACGCCGTTGCATCGACGTTTGGGGTTCTTGGTATCGTCGCGCGTAAGTACGCCCACAAGATCCCTTTTGTCGTTAAGATCAATCACAATGAGCTGCTGACATACCCGAACAAATTCGATCAGGTGATGTTTGGCACCGTGGACATGGCCCGCGATATGGGTGCGGTGGCGGTTGGTGCAACCATTTACTTTGGCTCAGACGAATCGACGCGTCAGATCATAGAGGTCTCGGAGGCATTCGCGCATGCCCACGAGCTCGGGATGACGACGATACTGTGGTGCTACCTTCGGAACAATGCTTTCAAGACGCCTGAGGGCGATATGCACACCGCGGCAGACCTGACGGGTCAGGCGAACCATCTCGGCGTCACGATCCAGGCTGACATAATCAAACAGAAGCTGCCGGAGCGAAATGGCGGGTATAAGATGCTCAATATGGAGAGCAGCTATGGCAAGACGGACCCGAAGATCTATACCGAGCTGACGAGCGACAATCCGATTGATCTCGTCCGGTATCAGGTCGCAAACTGCTACATGGGCCGCTGCGGCCTGATAAATTCAGGCGGCGAGTCCAAAGGGGCGGGCGATCTCGCCGCGGCGGTTCGGACCGCCGTCATCAACAAACGCGGCGGCGGCACGGGTCTGATCTCAGGACGCAAAGCCTTTCAGCGACCGATGAGTGAGGGGGTCGAGCTGCTCAACGCTATTCAGGACGTTTACCTGGACGAGTCTATAACTATCGCGTAAACACACAAGAGAGGCCCCCGCGGCCCACCGGACACAGTCAACCGAAGCGAACACTTTGCATGTGTTCGCTTTTCTTTTTTTCTAATTTCTGATATCAATGCGGTGAATCCAAACAACACTTGGCAGCCGATGAGCTTCTTGCAAGCTCGATCGATCAATATTTGGAGGGAATATGAAAAAAGCTGTTTTGACGTTAGTATTTCTGTTTGCGTGCATCGGTGCAGCCGGCGTGCGAAGCGCGGCGGCTCAGGATAAGTCGCTGTACCAGCGGCTCGGAGGCTACGACGCACTCGCGGCCGTTTCAGACGATTTTATCGGGAGGCTGGCGACGGGAAAGCTTCTCAGTCGCTTTGTTGTAGGCCTCAGCGACGACTCTAAGAAAAAGCTCCGTCAGCACCTGGTCGACTTTCTCTGCAGCGCCACCGGCGGACCGTGCGTCTACACCGGTCGTGACATGAAGACGGTCCACACCGGCCTTGGAATAACAGAGGCCGATTGGAAGGAAGCAGTGGACGATCTCGTTGGCACGCTCAATAAATACAAGGTGCCAGACAAGGAGAAGGGCGAGGTACTGGCTGCGGTCAGCGGCCTTAAGAAGGATATCGTCGAGAAACCCTAGACGTATCGGCCGCGGAGCTGATACTTGCCCGTGAGCAATGGATTCGATTCTCGCTCGTGACCGACGGTTGTCTCCGGGCCATGGCCCGAGTAGACGACCGTCTCGTCGTCTAGAGACAAGATCTGCGAATTGATCGATCCGATCAGTTGGTCGTAATCTCCACCGGGGAGGTCCGTTCGTCCGATCGATCCGAGGAACAGACAATCGCCGACAAAAACCGCCTTCTCCGTCTCCTCGGCCAAAACGACGTGGCCACTCGTGTGACCGGGACAGTGACGGATCGAGAACTGCAACTCTCCGACTTCGTACGTCTCACCATGCTGCCATTTCCGCGTTAGCGGCGGCGGGTCGGCATAGTCCATTCCCATCGCCGCCAACTGATGCGGCTGCAAACCCATCATCAGCGGCTGTTTGGGGAGTCCGTAATAGTATTCCTCATCGCCCTTGTGCAGGATGATCTCGGCCGACGGAAACTCCCTCGCGAGGTCCGCAACACCGCCGATGTGGTCCAAATGCCCGTGGGTTAAGGCGATCGCCTGCAGGTCCAGTCCATTATCGCGGATGAACGAATTCAACTCCGCTGGCCCCTCACCCGGATCGATGCAGATCGCCTTTCGCGTCTGCTTGCACGCAACAATGCGCGTGTTTTGTTGGAATGGGGTCAATACAAAAGTCTCGATCAGCATCTCAGTCATCTCTGCGGCATCCTCAGCGTACCCTGCATGCAACACTCGTGGCCACAAGTCCACGCGGAGTGCACCGATAGATTCGCAGAGAACGCTGAGTCAAATCGTGTCCAGTACCGCATCAACATCAAAATTACCATCATGTCGCATGTCGATCACAAACCTGATCGCCTCTCGATAAGTGTCCGCATTCGGTCTGCCCGTAAAGCACGGCGTCTCCTGTTCACTGAGGTTTAGGTAGCTCGACAGCACGGCAAGCAGCATCCAGAGAAGTATCTCCTCATCGGAGCCCATCGGATTGTGTTTGATGATCGAGTCGCGGTCCTCGCGAATGCCGTCGACGATCCGCGTGAACTCGGCCTCCGTGATGCGGGTCACACTTCTTCCTCGTACATCAGGTAGTGAGATCGCGACATACCGACGGCTTCATAGACGTGTTGTGCGTGTGTGTTCTCCGTCTCGACATAGAGGCGAAAGCCGCAAACATTCCCAGCATCCTTCGCCCGCTGCCTTACAAAGTCGTACATTTGGCTGTAGAGCCTCGTGCCGCGTGCCTCGGGCAGAATGTAAACGCTCTGGATCCACCAAAACCACCCGTTTCGCCAGTCGCTCCACTCGTAGGTAACCATGAGGCCGCCGACGATACTTTGATCCTGCTCAGCAACGACGTAAAAGCCTTTCTTCTCGTTCTCAAAAACTGCATCCACCCCTGAAGTGATCTTCGCGGGATCGAGGGTCTTGCACTCAGTCTCGAGGGCCATCGCCTGGTTAAAGGCTACCAGCGCCTCGGCATCACTTTTGATTGCAAGACGAATGTCCATCATCAGCGGGTTGACTTACCCCAGCCTGTCCTCTAGCCTTTAACGTTTGCCCATGAAACTCAGGATACTCTACCACGGCAATTGTTTCGACGGCGTCTCTTCGGCGGCGGTGTTCAGCAAATTTTATAAGACAAAACTGCACCCTGAAGCGGAGATCGCATACACGCCGACTATGCATCGTGCCGGCAATGCTTTTGACCGTGAGCAGTTTGACGGGGACGAGAATGCGATCGTCGATTTTAAGTATTGTCCTGATGAGCGACTGACGTGGTGGTTCGATCATCACCAGTC